>DASXEJ010000025.1 GCA_036490175.1 Pirellulales bacterium
ATTTCTGTATGCCGAAGGCTACGAAGATTAATACCATCACCCACCGGAGGATCGCGAGCAACCGATATGAGCCGACGCCCTTCTCCGCGACGTAAAAAAGATTTGACATGATTCCCTTTCTTGTATGATGCGACCCGCAGAAGAAGAAGCGGTCGGCCGCTGAACCAAAGTGTCTCAACCTTGTCGCTAATTCGGTCGCGCCGACACAGCGGTTACACTCATTAGGTTTTTTTAAGTTGCTCGAAGTCACTCACAATTTTGTTGTTCAATAGCGTCATTGAATTTACGGTCGACCGCGACGCTCATGCTACCACCGGGCAAGACGCGGCAATATGGCGCGTGTCCCCACGATCACGGTACCACAGCCGACGCTATACCAGACGGCGATATACAACGGATCATCAAAGGGGCACGCAAACACAAAGATAAATGCCCCCCATGCGGCGGCGGCGATCCCGACGAGCAACGCCGTCCCGACCCTGTCGATTGGTGCGCCGCGACACATCAGCACGCCGAGCGCCAGCACGGGCGGTATCGACAGGGCTATCATCTTGCCTGCGCACTGGACGCCGTCGGTCCAGTCGATCCTACGGATGACGCTCCGTATCTCGTCGGGGCCTGCGTCAAAGCATAGGCCTGCAGCAAGACAAACCGTGACGATCAAGAATACCCACCGCAGGTCACGGCGTGCTGAGTAGGTCGGTGCGAACGACAGGATCGCCAGGATACCGCTGATCCCGGCAATCAGCCCCAGGCTCGCGAGCCGCCACCAGAAGGTCGGCTGTTTCATCATCATGGGCATATCCGGCCGAGCGGCTCCCACGGCGAAGAACACGATGATCTCCGCCGCGCAAATCAATGCGACGGCGACGAGGTCAACCCAAACACGCCGCCGGCGAACGGGCTTCAGGCCCGCCGCGAGCTCATCAATCAAGGATTCATGGGGCATCGGATAGCCCTCGAACGGACGCAGATCGCGATCCGATGTCCCGCCGGATTTTGCCGAGGCGCACCGCATCTGCAAGCGATGGGCTTTTTCGAGCTGCCAACCGGGCCATATCGCGCGCCTCGCTCTCTACCTCCGGGCCGTAATTGTTTTTCACGTAACGGGCATCTCAACCGGCATCGTCGTTCAGGGTCCTTTGTACCAAGGAGGGTGTCAGGATTTGCGGAAGTACGACTGGTGTTCCCTGGTCTGCCGGATAGTAAACGTAGAGCGGCACGCCATCCCGATGTTGCGCCTCGAGATACTCGGTTATTGCGGGATCCCGATTGGTCCAATCGCCTGTCATGACGACGACGTGGTGCGCGCGTATCTCGGCCCTTGCGACACCTGAATCCAACACGACCCGCTCGTTCACCAAACAGGTGATGCACCAGGCTGCTGACATATCGATCAAGACCGGCGTTCCAGCCGCGCGCAGGCTCGTGAGTTTTGCGGCGGAATAGGGGACGGTACTTGCTCTGGACATATCGCCGGACATATCGCTGCTTGCTTGCCCAGTCGTAATGAGCGGCAGTAGCGCGAGGGTTCCAATCGCGGCTGCGAGCCTTGTCGAAAAAGGAACCCAGCCGGAGAATTTCAGCAACCAGAGCGCGAAACCGAGGAGCACGGCGCCGGCCGCCGCCATAAAAACCCCTGTGGGCCCTGCCTGTAGAGCGACGACCCAAAGAAGCCAGACGGCGGTCGCGAACATGGGAAAGGCCAGGATCTGCCGAACAACGATCATCCATTGGCCGGGCCGCGGCAGGAGCTGGCCCAATTGAGGAAAGAAGCCAATCAACAGGAATGGCAACGCCATCCCAATGCCAAGCAGGAAAAAGATTCCGAGCCCAAAGATGGGCGGGGCGGCCAAGGCGGACGCAATGGCCGCTCCCATGAAAGGCGCCGTGCAGGGAGTCGCCACAGCGACCGCGACGAGCCCCGTCACGAAGCTTCCTACCAAGCCGCCACGGGCTGCTAGTGTCGAACCGATGCCGGAGAAGCGCGAACTGAAGTCAAATACCCCAGCGAGGTTCAATCCGATCCCAAAGACAAGCCACATGGTAAATGTGACGAAAGCCGGCGACTGCAGTTGAAAGCCCCAGCCTAGCTCCGTTCCAGCGGCCCGCAGGCTCTCCAGCACGCCGCCGATGACCAAGATTGTCACAACAACACCCGCCGTATAGGCCAATGCCTGTGCTCGGACAGAAGACCTCGCTTCTCCACCAAGCCTCGCCACACCGAATGCCTTGATGGCAAGCACCGGGAAGACGCATGGCATGAGGTTAAGAAGCATTCCGCCGATCAACGCTCCGATCGCCGGCCAAAGCCAGGTCAGTCCGGCACCTTGTGTTCCCGAGCGTGCAGCGGCCGCCGGCACGGCAACCGTGAATGCCCGCTTGGCGCCGGTTGCATCGGTTATCTCGAGAACGCCGTTCAGGGGCCTCCCCGGACGCCATTTGAGTCGCTTCAGAGCCAGCGAAAATCCGTTAGGTCCAAGCTCTAGGCGTTGCGGTGCGGCATTGACGATGGCGTCCACCTGGTCCGGGAAAAAATGTGCCTCCTTGACGCCGCCTTGCGCCAGCCCCTGGCCACTGACAATCAACCTCCCGGCCGGCGTGACTTTCGTTGTGAAACGCGCGGGCACGGGATCGGCCGCGCGAGCGGCCGCAAAAAGTGGAGCCACTGCAGAAGACAGCGTTTGACCCATCGGCAAGTGGAGTGCGAACGTCGCCTGTTGGGGAACGCAGATAACGGCGCTGCAGACGAGCCAGCGAGCAGCAGCCTGCACGTTAACACCTTGCGCAGGCACTGGCTGCGAGAGCGATGCCGAAAATGGCAGCAGCACAGTCCCGCTAACTACATAATCGCCGAGTGAATTGGCGACCAGCCAGTCAGGTGCCGGCCATTCGAACGCGCCCGCCAAGCTGTGGTCCGGCTGCGTCATGGTAAGCTGAGGTGGCGCCCCCGCATCACCAGCATTCTTCCAGTAGATGTGCCATCCCTTCGACAGCCGGAACAGCAAGCCGAGCTTCACCGGTGAACCACGAAAGCCGTCGCTGTCCGACACGACCGAGACCGTGTCTTCATGGCTGACGAAGCGGTTGCTCTCGGCGGCCTGTGCCACGATCGGTATGGCCAGGGGGCCTATCAGCATCACGGCAAAGAGTAACCGTCGGATCATCGGTGCCCACTCCCTCGTTGCATGAAAGGCCTCGCCGGCCGGGACAAGATTTCGGCGCGCCATACTCAATCAGTCCCGTGCGGCAGCAAGGATCTCTCCATCAGGGCGTTGGACAAGAACAGCGAACTTCGTTCCTGCCGGCGCTGGAATCTCCTTCTGCAGCGCGCCCCCATTCCAGGTGCCAAGGGTGGTTATGCTGCGAACGACGTTCACCTCGGTCAGCGTCGCTCCGCCATTCTCGCCGCCGCGGACCCTGGTCGTGCGCTCCGGATCGAAGCCGAACAGCCATACAGTAGCCCCCCCGGTTCCAGGCCCGACATGAACCGAGACCCGGCCGTCGGGGGCACTCACCGAAACCGGTATCGTGCCATCTTTGCCGATCGTTGCTTTCGCTTGCCTGATCGCAGCAGCCATGGCGCCGCTATCGGAACCGACGAACTGCACCTTGCCGTCGACAACGGCCTCAGGCGTGTAGACCTCCGAGCTGCCCCCGAGGGAGGCATACCGGTTCTGGAGATCCGTGGCGCCCTGGAGGGAAAAGGGATCGGTCCAGAGGGCATTATCCCAGTACGTCACATGCAGGTCCAAAGCGAGGACGTCTGGGTCTGCCGCCTGAACATGCCGCAGCAGGGCGTCCGCCGGCGGGCAGTCGGAACAGCCCTGCGATGTGAATAGCTCCACCACGACCGGCCGCGGCGCGGCAAACGCCGTCCCCGTCATCAACCCAAAAACAGCGATACTTGCGAGAATGCGCATTTTCATGATCCACTGAACCAGTTGTAACCTTGTCGTTCCCAGTAGCCGCCGGTCCATTGATTCGTGACTTCCATGGCGACGATGGATTTGGGATTCTTGAAGCCGAGCTTTGTTGGAATGCGCAGCCGCACCGGCGCGCCGAATGGTGCCGTGAGCGGCCCGCCAAGGAAATCGAGGGCGAGGATGGTTTGCGGGTGCAACGCCGATTCCATATCGATGCTGGTGTAATATCCATCGGCGCATTTGAACGAGACGTACCGCGCTCGCGTGTCGGCATTCACCGCGCGCAGAAAATGCCGCAATGGCACGCCGCTCCACTGGCCGATCACTCGCCACCCCTCGACGCAGATGAAACGGGTGATTTGACTCTCCTGCGGCAGGGCGCGGAGTTGGTCGATGCGCCACGCCTGCTTGTCCCCGATCCGCCCGGCGAGTCCGAGGCGCCAGGTCGCGAGGTCAACCTGTGGCGCCTGTGTGATGTCGTAGAAGGCATTGAACCTTGGGGGGCGGGTAATTTGTGAAGCCTTGAAAGTCGGCGCCAGCGTATGCGGGTTGAAGAGCGCTGTCTGCACTTCGTTGTTCCAGCCGGACATCAGCCGTAGGAACTCATCGGCCACATCAGGATGGTCCGGATCATCGAAATTGCAGGCGGACAGCAGGCTCAACGAGCCAAATGCAAGCGCGCGACCAAAGAGCCGGCGGCGCGCGGGGTCGAATGTCGTCATCAGTGCCGCTCCACATCTGAAAGGCGGCCGCCGGTGATCATCGGCGGCAGCACGCGGGGAACCATCGCCACGAGCAAGATATGCACGGCGAGAAACAGGACGATGCCGGCCATGGCAATGAAGTGCACGACGCGGGATATAAAGAAGCCACCAAACAGATCCGACAGTGGCCAAAGCTGCACGGGCTTCCAGACCGCGAGTCCCGTAAGAACAGCGAGGATGCCGAGCGCGATCACACCGAGATAGAGCAGCCGCTG
>DASXEJ010000026.1 GCA_036490175.1 Pirellulales bacterium
GTGGCTACGCGACACAGATTCCGGCGGCAAAAATGCAAACCAATTTGTGGTTGTTGCCACCAGGGCCCTATTTCCCGACAAGGAATCTTAAAGAAAAGTTAAATTTTACTACCGTCGATCAAAATCGGCGGTGGCAAGCTCCCCTCCTGAGCCCGCCAGGAAATGGTGCCGATCCCATCGATGAATGCTGCCAAGGCGGGTGGGGCGCCGCGGAGCAATTTGCGGCAAGAGAGAGCGCAGCCTCGCGCGATGCTCCAGTCGAGGAATTACCCAGGGCGCGCTAGGGGCCACTCTTACACCGCGTCTAGCGGGTGAGATCGACTTGCACAGGAATGGGAGGGATCGAGCTATTGCAGATCGACGAGTCGTTCTCGCCGCGGCCGGCTCCCTTGGTGCCAAAGTCGTTGACGTAGATGTGGTCGCCGTTTTCTATCAGGCGGGGAATCACGATGAACACCACCCGTCCGCTCTGGCACAGAACGTTCTGACCGCGCGGGCCATGATTCGAACTGCCGTCGGGTCCTAGTTCGGCGACCGCGTCGGCCATGACCGCAAAGTATTCTCGACCGCAAGCCCGCGTCGCGACGTATCGTTTGTTTTCGATGTGGCCGGGGTGATAGCCGTAGCTGCCCCCCATGGTTCGATGCCAGATCTGCAGCGTAACCGCATTCGCGCTACGCAATTGTACGACCGTGGGTATGCGGAAGTCTTGTTGATTCGCGAGCGAGGACTCGGGGCAAACCACGCTCGACGGCGTGCCGATCATGCCCGCCTGTTGCAGGGTGGGGGCATAGCTGCCCGCGGCGGCCAACGGCCCCGAGGCGGGTACGAACGGCAAGCAGCCATAGGTTTGGCCGTACTGAGTCAGCGCCATGCCCAGCAAGCGGAGCTTGTCCTGACAGGCAGTCAGCCGGGCGCCGGCCCGACTGTTCTGAATCGCCGGAAACACGAGCATCGAAGCAACGAGAAAGATGCCGGCGGCCACCGCATAGTCCGGAATGCGCCAGGCGCCGGCGCTACTGGCCGTCTGACCGAGGCTGCTCCAGCCGGCGTGAGCCCGCACGAATCGAAAGGTCCGCGACCCCAGGCCAGGCGGTGGATCGAGCTCGCGTTCTTCCTCTTCGGCGTCCTCGTCTAGGATACCGAGTGAAGCCCGCAGCTGTTCAAGCTCGCGGCGCAATTCAGGATCGTGGTCCAGTGCCGCCTCGACCGAGGCAAGCTCCGAAGGTTCCAACGCTCCCAGCAGATAGCCCAGCAGTTGCTCGCGCATCGCTCTCAGCGATCTCCGCTCGATTGGGCGCTATTCCAAGCTTCGTTCAACTTGGTTATCGCGGTGTGCAGCCGACTCTTTACCGTGCCGACGGGCACCTTCAAGACTTCGGCTGCTTCACGATACTTTAGGCCCTGATAGTAAACCAGCGTTATTGCGCCTTTTAAGGCTTCCGGAAGCCCCCCGACCGAATCACGAATCCAACGCCGACGCTCTTCGGCGTCGGCTTCCTTCACCGGCCCCGCCTCACGGCTGACCAGCAACTCGGACAGCGAACCCAGGTCTTCCTCGGACTCACCCTTCTGGCGGCGGTCCAAGCTGACCATCCGATGTCTTTTGTTTCTACGTTGCGCGTCGATGGCTTGGTTCGTGGCAATTGTGTACAGCCAGGGGCGAAATTTTCGCCCGGCCTCGAATTGGCCGCATTTCAGATGGACTTGCAAAAATGTCCCCTGAAAAGCGTCCTCTGCCATCGCCGCGTCCCCCAGGTAGCGGCGCAGGTAGCTGTATAGCTCGCGCTCGTACCGGTGGACCAGGGTCCCAAATACCTGGGGATCTCCCTGGCTGCAATAGCGGTCCAACAGGTCCTCGTCGCTCCATTGCGCGAGAACCGACGGCGCCGCCACGGGCTTTTGTGACTTTCGGTCGGTCTGCAATGCTTTGTTCATAATTCTGCTCGCACTCTCAGGAGCCGTCTGGCCCCTACTAAACGTTCATTCTACCAAAAAGATTCGCTGCGCTGGTTTTTCGGATTCTGGCGGTAATTCTTGCTTGGATGCCAAAGTGGCATTCACTGCATTCCTACCGCTTCTCTGACCCGTACATTTGCAAACCCTGTGCCCCATGCCAGGGCCACTTGTCGGAATCCCTCGCGGACCTCGTTCAAAGCGATGTAACCAATTGTTATTAAACATATTAAGACTTTTCATCTGAAGCAGAATCGATTTCCGATAGCACCGCCGGCGGGGTCAGGATTTGTCTCGCGGCTTACAACTCTCGGCCCCCAGTGTTTGATCTTGCGGCACGTGGGTGTACGGATCTGGCCGCGGGCTGGGTCGAAAGATCCACGACTAGAATGTATTCTGTAAGTCATTATAAATTAGATAGTTATGTTCTATTAATCGAACGATGTAGGCACCTTTTTTTGGCCGGTTTTTATTAGCCAAATGCCCCGAATTAGTTAGGGCTGTGTCTCGCTCTGAGTCAATCTGACGACACAATTGAAGGGACTGGACAGCGCCCTGGTGCCAAGCCGTCAGTTTACTAACCATAACGGGGGGTGTGTGCTAACTTTGTTCGCCGCCCGACGCCACCGGCGAGCCCTGGGGGACGAGGTACTTTTGCCGAGATTCTGAAGCATGCGAATCGACCCCGCTGCGAGCTCGTTTTCGCTAGACTGTGCTCGAGCTGATGAGAAAAAAGGAGACGCCGATGCGATCCCGTTCAAGCAACTCCCTTTTCGTGGCGATTTTGCTGGCGGCGTTGCTTACGCCATCGGTCGCGCCGCAAGCGAAAGCACAGAAGGCCGCAGCCATGCCCCAGACCTATGCCGAGGCCAAGGACTTTCTCACGCGTCATACTCGCGTCATCGAGCTCAAGGGAGAAGGAGACGCCCTGATTGCCGTCTGCCCCGATTTTCAAGGGCGGATCATGACGTCGACCTGTGCCGGACCGCAGGGCGCGAGCCAGGGCTGGGTCAATTACGACTTCATCACGGCCGGCAAGCATAGTCCTGCGTTCAACAACTACGGCGGCGAGGATCGCTTCTGGCTCGGGCCCGAGGGGGGGCAATTCGGCCTCTTCTTTCAACTGGCAATGAAACAGGTCGTGCAAAACTGGTACACGCCCGCGGAACTTAACACGGGCGCCTTCCGTGTCGAGTCGCAGGACGCCGGCAGTTGTCGCCTGACGCGTCATGTACGCGTAACGAATGCTTCGGCCGCCTCGTTCGATCTGGATGTCGTGCGCGAGCTGCGTACGTTGCCGATCAAACGTTTTGGCGAACTCTTCGGTGACACGGCCGCCAGCCAGGCGCGCAACCACGATGCGCATTACGTCGGCTTCGAAAGCGTCAACTCCGCTACCAACTTCGGACCCACGGCCTGGGAGATGGAATCGGGGTTGGTATCGCTCTGGTCGCTCGGGCAATTTCCCGCTGGCGAACAGACCGTAATCGTCGTGCCCTACAAACCGGGCAGCGAGCAGGAACTTGGGCCGGTCGTGCAGTCGGATTACTTCGGCTCTGTTCCGTCGGACCGATTACAGGTCGCGCCTGCCGTGGTGTTGTTTCGCGCCGATGGACAATTTCGGGCCAAGCTTGGCGTCTCGGCCAAACGGGTTCGACCCTTTGCCGGATCGGTCGACTTGCGCACAGGCGTGCTGACACTTGTTCACTTCAGCCTGCCCAAAGACCCGGCGGCCGATTATTACGTGAACAACACGTGGGAGATATTGCAGAAGAAGGCCTACGCCGGCGACGTCTTCAACACCTACAACGACGGACCGTCCGAGCCAGGGGCAAAGGCCCTGGGCAGCTTTTACGAACTGGAAACGCTGTCGCCGACGAGGCCCTTGCCCAAGGGAGGAAAGCTCTCGCATGACCATCGCACATTCCACATCCAGGCCACGCCGGCGTTGCTGACGAAGTTGGTCAAAGAGACGCTCGGCGTCGAGATTGAAGACCTCCGCAAGTTCCTCGGCAAGTAGCCGCGCAGGCGGGCGCAGCAGGCTTTTGGAATCGCACAGGCAGGTGGACAGACGATGCTTTCACGCGTGCTGGAACCCGAGGTGATGGAGTCGCCGGCCGAGGCGATCGATTACGATCGCATGGATCATGCGGCGGTGAACCAGGTGTTTGTCGACGATCTCTTGGCTTCGGCCCCCGAAATTCTCTCGGCTGAAGAGCGCAGTCTGGATGTGCTCGACATCGGCACCGGCACGGCGCAAATCCCCATCGCGCTATGTCGTCGCACAACAGCCTTGCGTGTCATGGCCATCGACTTGGCCGTGGCCATGCTGCACGTCGGTCGGGGGAACGTCGAGGTGGCGGGCCTGATGGATTGCATTCGGCTCGACCGCATCGATGCCAAGCAGTTGCCCTATGAAGAGGGGCGCTTCGCGATCGTGATATCAAACAGTATCGTGCACCACATTCCCGATCCGCGCGACGTGCTGCGCGAAGCAGTGCGCGTGTTGACTCCCGGCGGGCTGATCTTCGTGCGCGATTTGTTGCGGCCCGCCGACGATCGCGAGGTCGAGCACCTGGTGGCGGCCTACGCTGCCGGAGCAAACGACCACCAGCGGCAATTATTCGATCAATCTCTGCGGGCCGCCCTGAGCCTGGACGAAGTGCGCGATTTGGCCGTGGCCGCGAGTCTGCCGCCTGGAACCGTCGCCCAGACCAGTGATCGGCACTGGACGCTGGCGTGGCGCAAAACCGCTGCGCAATAAGCGTTTTTTTGTGGGGCCGCTACGGCGCGGCGGTCAATTTGAATCGCAGCTCGTTCGGTTCTCCTGGTGTGGCGGCCAAGGCCGCGCGACTGGCGTAGTGACGTACCGGCACCCGGCGGGTCGTCATAGTCCAGGTCAAGCGGTCGACCGTCAGCGGCCAGGGCCGGACCGTGAAGTGCGTCGAATCTCTTGGCTCGAAGACAACTTCCGTTCCGTCGGGCGTCGCAAACAATTCTGGTTCGCTGCGCGGCGCGGCGCAGAGCCACAGACTCAAACGATCGAAGAACTGCAAATACGCCAGGGCCTGATCGACCATCCTGCGCGTGCGTACTGAGGGGTTCTCGCGCTGCCACTGCATGAACCAGATTTCGCGCTGTTCCGACTGCTCGTTGAGGAACTCGCGGCTGAGCTGAAACTGCCGCGGATCGACGCTCCATCGCGGCGCGGCCTGCTGCAAGAGCGCATTGAAATGGGCACTCACCACATGAGCTGCCAAGGGTCCCTGCTCGGCCGCCAAATCGATCGAGCGGCGCCAGATCGTGGTGGCCGCTTCGAGCGGCATCTCGACAAAGCTCAGCGGCCGGCCCGAGACCGGATCGACGTCCGGGGCCGAGTCCCATTCGGCCCAGCCATCGTCGTGCAGGCCGATGGCCTCGATCAGCTCGTCATGCGGCTCGATCTTGGCCAATGTCGGCGCCGCCCACGTTTCGGCCAGTCCACCAGAAAGCCATGCGTGCTCGATCTGCGGCACGAGTACCCAGGACTCGAACGAGTCGTTTCTTTCCAGACGTCGCAGCATGCGGCCAATTCTCCCTCTGGCCCGATTATATCCGGACTGGGGAGCGCGGAAGGGGCCGGCACTGTTGCGTGCGACAGCGCCGCCTGGCGGACACTTGTGATTGTTATTTTCGCGCGGGGGCGACCGTCGGCTGGGCTGCCATTTCGGTCTTGGCGTCGATAAATCGCAGCGTGGCCAACATCGACGAGTCGCTAGCGCCGAAGCGCTCGACGAGGTCCGCTTCCATCGTGAAGGCCAGCACCACTTGCTGGCCGCGCGCGTCGGCGACCAGGTAGTAGTTCCATTGGATCGGCAAGGTTTCGACCTCGCCGGATGCTACTACACGGCAGGTGTTATGCCCCGCGGAATTCTCCGACTCGCTGGCCGAAATGAACTGCTTGAAATGCTTGCCCAAGGACTGCTGCACGTCCTCCTGAAACTTGGCCAGCGTAAAACGCTTTCCTTCCGGACCAGCCGCCAACGCCGAGACATTGCACTGGGCCACCAGCTCGCCACGATCCACCAGGCGTAGTGCCGCGGTCTTGCCCGCCTCGCTGACAACGTGCCAGGCGCGATCGTGCAGGAATTGGAACCGTCCCTCGGGCGAACTGTATTCCAGCAACAATTGCTCCGGCCCTGGGTCGAGGCTGAAATCCGCCAACACCTCGTCGGCGAGCGCTGGACAGGCGCTGGCCGGGGCAATTTTCATTTGCAGGCGGGCCGTCACGTCGACCCCGGGAGCCACATGCCCAATCGCGCGTTTCTCCTTGACCAGCAGTGCAAACCAAGTGACGCGATTCTGCTGCAGGTCGAATTTGTAGCGCCCCTTGAGTTCGATTTCAGTCGAGACTCCGTCGATCGCACCGTGCACCGTGCCGGCCAACTCCAACTGAGCCCCGGTATCGGTAACTTCCTTGAACGTGGTCGAGACCTCACTCTGTCCAATCGCGTCGAGGTTCAGTAGCGCCGCCAACAGATCGTCGCTGTGTTGCCACTTGTCGCCTGGTGCCACCGGCTCGTTCGGCAACAATTGCTCGACGAGCAAGCTGCAGGCCGGGATCGTGATGAGATCCAGCTCCTCTTGCGTCAGTGGTCCCGAGGGGCTGAACAACGTCAGTTGCCGCTCTCCGGTGGCCAAAGCCACCAGCCGTCGGTCGTCGCGAAGACGGGCTTTGGTGGTGCCCTTGTCGATCTTGATCACCGCGTCGCAGCGACGGTATTGGCGCACGCCGCGCGTCTCGCCGGCGGCCTTGCCCGCTGCCCCGAGCTTCTCGTCATAGACCAAGGTGCCGACGACGCTGGTTTTCAGATGGTGCGTTTTCTTGTCTTTCTCGTCCTGCAATGTGAGCTCGCCGCCGACCTCGAGCAGAACCTCAACTTGCGAGACCTCGCCCGTCTGGCGCCCCGTGGCGAGCGAGTATTCCTTGGCATCAACCCGATCGACGGCGGTCGACATCACGGCCAGCAGCGTCAGGAGGATCGACGTCCGCGACTTGCAGCTCTTTCCCAGCATCTCCAAATCCCTTGATCTATGAGAGAGGTACTATTTCATCGTGGGGCAGCGCAACCGTACGAATCGCTAAATCGACGTGCGGCCGGCAGGTAGTTCAAGCCAAATATTCGGAACATCCTGCTGGCATCGACGGTGCCTAGCTGGTGTGCTATCGCCTGCCGCATAAGAGAGCGAATCCAGGGGCTTTTTCGGGTTCTACCCCTTGCGGGCGGTGGGGCACCTGCGTAGCTGCAAGCACGGTCTTGTAGGGGCTCTTATGGCGGTACAGGGTGGGAGCAGCGCGGTTCCTGGATCGCCCGAACGGAAAAACCGCGTACGGCACGACTTATGCTGAACATCGCGAGTCATTCGCTGATGTGCCAAAGTGTCGTCTCGGAAATAAACCGGCCCGGCTCGCGAACTTTTCATAGTCCACTGGACACTTTGTTACGTAGGACTATTAAATGATGCGGTTCGAGTTGCCGATTGACGGCCGTTTGTACGCCAAGAATTGAATTTTTTGCGAAAAAAAGGAGCGGCCGGTGTAAGAGTTTGCTATCAGGCCGGTACTTGCTTTCTGGAGGTGCGTGCTGGGGACCATGACTGCCCCTGGCAATGCACCATGGAGATATACAGGAGAGACTTTGTCGGGCGCAGGAGCCGCAGGGAACACCGACAGGGCGTATAGGAGAGTGAGGGCGTCATGCACAGCGATTATCTCAGCCCTGCCATCCGTGAACTTCGTGATCAACAGGTCCGTTTCGCCCCGCGCGAGCGTAAGCTGGCGCAGGTCGACCGTGCGGAGAAGCTCTTGCCAGAGCTCGATCCTAAGCGGACCTATACTTACGAATACCTGTGCTACCGTGTGACCGATTTCCGCCCGGAGTCGTATCCGGACGTGCGCCTCTCGGGTCGGCATGCCAAGCACGATTTGCGTCTGTTCATCGAGGACGTTTCGGACGCGGCCGACGTGCCGGTCGAAGCGGCCGCCGAGCCGGTGTTGACCGTCAGCGAGTTGAGCAAACGCTTCCAGGTCTCGACGAAGACAATTTCCCGCTGGCGCCGCCAGGGGCTGGTTAGCCGCCGCTTCTTGTTCCACGGGCGCAAGCGAGTCGGGTTCTTGAAGAGCTCGGTCGATCGTTTCGTGGCCGGGAATGAAGAGCGCGTCCGCCGTGGTAGCAACTTCAGCCAGCTGACGGCCGAGGAGCGCGCCGCGATCATCGTCAAGGCACGCCGTTTGGCTCAAGCCGGTGGCTGCCCCGCCGAGGTGACTCGTCGCCTGGCCGAGAGCATGGGTCGTAGCGTGGAGACGATTCGCTACACGCTCAAGCAATTCGACCAAGAGCACCCCGATGCGGCGGTGTTTCCCGAGTCGACCGGCCCGTTGGACGACGGGGCCAAGAAGAAGATCTATCAACAGTACCGCCGCGGCGTGTCGGTCGAGGCTTTGGCCACGTCCCACTGCCGTACCAAGACCAGCATCTATCGTGTCATCAATGAGATGCGGGCCGCGCGGATCATGGAATTGCCGTTGGACTACATCGATAGCCCGATGTTTGCCAAGGCCAATGCCGAGCGGATCGTCCTGGGGCCCGCCCCGGATGGTCCTCCCGCGCCCAAGAAGCCGCGGTTGCCCAGCGGGCTGCCAACCTATTTGGCCAGTCTGTACGAAGTGCCGCTGCTGACACGCGAGCAAGAGGTCCACTTGTTCCGCAAGTTGAATTATCTGAAGTACCGGGCCTCGAAGCTGCGGGCCACGCTGGATCCGCAGCAAGCACGCAGCACGGTCATGGATCAGATCGAGCGGAGCTATGAAGACGCGGTGGCCACGAAGAACCAGATCGTGCGCGCCAATTTGCGTTTGGTGGTCTCGATCGCCAAGCGGCACGTAGGCTCGGGCGATAACTTCTTCGAGCTGGTGAGCGACGGCAACATGTCGCTGATCCGGGCTGCCGAGAAGTTCGATTTCGGACGGGGAAACAAGTTCAGCACGTACGCCAGCTGGGCGATCATGAAGAACTTTGCCCGAACGATTCCGGACGAGTTGCGTCACCGGGACCGCTATCGGACCAGTACCAGCGAGATGTTTTCGGCGACCGAGGACGGGCGAAGCGACCAATTCGCCCAAGAAAGTGCCCAGAATCTGCGAGAAAACCAGATTGGCAAGATTTTGGAGCGACTTGACGAACGCGAGCAAAAGATTATCATTAGCCGGTTCGGGCTTTCGCGCGGCCATGAACCCCTGACCTTGAAAGAGGTTGGGGCTGAGATGGGCGTGACCAAGGAGCGGATTCGTCAGATCGAAGCCCGCGCCTTGGACAAGCTGCGTCGCGCTGCGGAAGAGGAAAAGATCGAGGTTCCTGGGCTGTAATAGCCTGCGGCCTCGATCGTGGATTGGTCGATAATTCCGCTGAAAGTTTGGTCAGGTTTTTTTTCACACGCCGCTGGGGCTCGTCCCCTGCGGCGTGTTTCGTGGCGCCGCAAGATAGCGGATCCAACTCGAAAGGACGGTAGCAGCAGCCTGTCAGGGAAAGTTGGTCGCGGCCGGCAATCTGGCGCGCGGAGGCTGTTGGTACTTCTTGGCAGGCGACGATTCTTCGTCGCAATCGCTCGGCTTTGGCACGCTGGTGAATCGTGTGCCGCCGAATTTCAGAGACGAGATATTGCAGGCGTAGTGAAGATCACTATATTTGATAGTTTTCGTATGGCGAGTCACGCAGGCTAGCGTAGCTCAACTGGCAGAGCAGCTGATTTGTAATCAGCAGGTTGTGGGTTCAAGTCCCTCCGCTAGCTTCGTAGAGAGGTTCTGCGGCGGTGACCGGAGGGGTGGCCCCTTTGATGGAGTATTACGGCGTTTAACGACCAGCCGGCGGGGGGTTTCCCGAGTGGTCAAAGGGGTCAGACTGTAAATCTGATGGCATTGCCTTCGCAGGTTCGAATCCTGCACCCCCCATTGCCCGACGTCTGCGTGTAACGCATTGATATGCAGGTGTTTGTTGGGCTAGTGAGTGCAGTTTTGTGGTCGCGGTAGTGCTACCAGAGCGGCAGTATTGGCAGAGTGGCAGAACGCAAGAGTGACGGGCCGAGTGTGGATCGCGGCGGAGGTTGGTCTCGACGCCTGCGGATTCGCAGCTCGGGGTCGAGTCGGACGAAAGTCTGCAGCAAGTAAGGTGCGGGTGTAGCTCAATGGTAGAGCAATAGCCTTCCAAGCTGAAGACGAGGGTTCGATTCCCTTCACCCGCTTGGATTTTTTTGTCGGTGTCGTGTAGCGGTCCCCGGTTCGATCAAGTCGAGCCGCAGCGGACGGAAAGACGCAGGAATAAAGCAAACCAAGAGTTGAAATGGTCGGAGGGTTGGCGGGCTTGTGGTACGGGTCCGTTGTCCTTGGCGTGTCCACAGGTCGTAGCCAGGCGCCGCAGCGTACGAAGGCCGTCGCAGGCGGCCGGCGGAGGCTGCTGTAGCTCAGCTGGTAGAGCGCGTCCTTGGTAAGGACGAGGTCATGGGTCCGAGTCCCATCAGCAGCTCTTGTTCAATAAACGCTCAATCGTACTTCGAGAGACAAAGCAAGCCGAAATAAGGGAGATTGGATCGCAATGGCGAAGCAGACCTTTGAACGTAAGAAGCCGCACGTCAACGTTGGTACGATTGGGCACATCGACCACGGGAAAACCACCCTCACCGGTGCCATCCTGTCGGTGCAGGCCGCCAAGGGCATGGCCAGCTTCAAGTCGTATTCCGATATCGCCAAGGGCGGTACGGTTCGCGACGAGACCAAGACGGTGACTATCGCCGTCAGCCACGTCGAATACGAGACCGACAAGCGGCACTACGCCCATATCGACTGTCCGGGTCACGCGGACTTCATCAAAAACATGATCACCGGCGCCGCCCAGATGGACGGGGCGATCCTGGTCGTGTCGGCCGCTGACGGTCCGATGCCCCAGACTCGCGAGCACATCTTGTTGGCACGTCAGGTCGGTGTGCCGGCGTTGGTCGTGTTCCTCAACAAGTGCGACCTGGTCGACGACCCCGAGTTGCTCGAGTTGGTCGAAATGGAAATGCGTGAGCTGTTGACGCATTATGGCTTCCCCGGCGACGAGATCCCGATCATTCGTGGTGCGGCTCGTCCGGCCTACGAGAATCCGAAGGATCCGGCCGCCAACAAGTGCATCGGCGAATTGCTGGACGCGGTCGATTCCTACATTCCCGAGCCGGTGCGCGAGGTCGACAAGCCCTTCCTGATGGCTGTCGAAGACGTCTTCTCGATCGAAGGCCGTGGTACGGTCGCGACCGGCAAGATCGAGCGCGGCGTGGTTCACGTGGGTGACGAAATCGAAGTGGTCGGCCTCACCAAGGAAGGCCGCAAGACGACCGTCACGGGCGTGGAAATGTTCAACAAGACCCTGGATCAGGGCCAGGCGGGCGACAACGTCGGTTGCTTGCTGCGTGGTATCAAGCGTGACGACATTGAGCGTGGCCAGGTATTGGCCAAGCCGGGCTCGATTACGCCGCACTTCAAGTTCGAGGCCGAGGTGTACGTCTTGTCGAAGGAAGAGGGTGGCCGCCATACGCCGTTCTTCAGCGGCTACCGTCCGCAGTTCTACTTCCGTACGACCGACGTGACGGGAAATGCCAACTTGGCTGGTGACGCAGAGATGTGCATGCCTGGCGATAACGCCCGTCTGAGCATCGAGCTGATCAGCCCGATCGCGATGGACGACGGAGTTCGCTTCGCCATTCGCGAAGGGGGTAAGACCGTCGGTTCGGGCGTGGTAACCAAGATTCTTGAGTAGTGAAAACTTGCGGCACGATCGAGAGCAGGAATGTCGGCAGAGCGGTTCTGTTGGCAGCTCGGCAGTGTCGGTAGATAGGGACCCCTTAGGGGCGTAGCTCAACTGGCAGAGCGCTGGTCTCCAAAACCAGAGGTTGCGAGTTCGATTCCCGCCGCCCCTGCCATGATTGCCGCGACGGAAAGCGGTCCAAGGCTCCCCTGCCGGGAGCGTGGACCTTCTCCGCCGCAACTGAGACGCGTTGTGAGGTGATTTTGAAATGCAGGTTTCGGCCCTGGCGGGTACGGGCTGGAAGGCAGACTGGTTGGCTGGCCTGCGCGGCTGGCCCCGTTGCTGGAGCACGAAGCTCACCCTCGGGGAGTGAAGGTCACGCCAGGCAGTTTCGCTGTCCTGTATGGCCAACGCCCTGAAAGACTGTCGCGCTTGGGTAGTCGTTCCATGATGAAAGAGGCAAATACAACAGTCGGCGCCATGTGGCGTGATCTGTTCAGTCTGGGCTTCTACAAGCGGAGCCAAGGCCGGATCGCGCGACAAGTCACGGCTATCGTGTTGGCGCTGGTGGTGGCGTTGGCCGCGTTGTCGTTGTGGGACTACCTGGGCGGCAAGGTACTGCCGTTTACGAACTTGATTTTGGTCGAAGCTCCCGCCGGTCAGCAGGCCACGCCGGAGCAGTTGGAATTGATTAGCAGTCGCAAGGCGATTTTCGATTCGGTCAACGGATATGCACACTATGTGATTCCGATGATCGTGTTGTTTGGTGGTTTTTGGCTGGCCTTTCGGGCCGTCAACATCCCGCGGTTTGCCGACTTTTTGATCGCTGTCGAAGCGGAGATGAACAAGGTTTCGTGGCCGTCACGAACCGAGATGTTCCGCAGTACGATCGTCGTGATTGTGACGATTTTTGGCCTGGCGTTCGTGCTGTTTGGCTACGACTTGATTTGGCGGACGTTGCTCGATTTGATCGGTGTACTCCCCAGTAGTTTGTAATTCCGTGGGTTGCCGAGAAGTGGCGCCGGCCTCGGGCCGAGCCGATCACACAGGTTTGGTGGTGGTGGACGAAATGAACTTACCAGTCGATGAGCCGATGGCAGCAGGGGGCGATACGCCGGCCGACTTGACGGCCGATAGTTCGCAGCCGCCCGTGCTGCCCGAGGCCCCGGCCGTACCGCAAAGGGCCGAACTCAAGGCCAGTCACGAGCCGACGGCGCCGGATTCAATGTCCGACGCGTCCGGTGATGACGACCGGCCCGCGGCGGCTCCGATCGAAGAGACTCCGCCCGAGCCGACTGGGGATCGTCACTGGTACATCCTGAAGGTGCAAAGCAACCGCGAAGATTCGATTCGCGACGCGCTCGAGCGACGGATCAAGATCGCCGGACTGCAAGGCTTCTTCGGCGAGATTATCGTCCCCACCGAAACAGTCACCGAATTCAAGGCGGGCAAGAAACGCGTCGTCAAGCGCAAGCTGTATCCCGGCTACATCGTCGTCAACATGGAGATCACCGAAGACTCCTGGTTCCTGGTGCGCGAGACGCCAGGTATTGGCGATTTCACCGGTTCCGGCGGCAAGCCCAGTCCGATGCTGGCCAGCGAAGTCGGCCGCATCGTGGCTAAGTCGGAAGAGAAGACCGACGAGGCACCCAAGCTGAAGATTAGCTGCAAGCATGGGGACCGCGTAAAAATCAACGAAGGGACGTTTGAAAACTTCGAGGGAGACGTCGACACCATCGACGAGCAGAACGGCCGCGTGACGGTGATGATCAACATTTTTGGACGTTCCACTCCCGTCGAGTTGGAATACTGGCAGATCGAGGCATTGTAGAAATTGCACCGCGTCAGAAGTCGTCCGCGGGCGGCAGCAGCCTGGTCCCGCGACGGTCGCGAACACGAGTCACCATTTTTTACTGGGTAAGCAGGCGTCATGGCGAAGCAGCTTGTGGCACAAGTCAAGTTTCAGGTTCCCGGTGGGCAAGCCACGCCTGCTCCCCCGGTCGGCACTTCGTTGGGCCGCTTCGGCGTGAACCTGGGGCAATTCGTGATGCAGTTCAACGAGCGCACACGCGACGCCGGCGGCATGCCGATCCCCGTCGTGGTGACGGTCTACAACGACCGCAGCTTCGAGTTCATCATCAAGAGTCCGCCGGCCGCCGCGCTATTGAAGCAGGCAGCTCAGATCGCCAAGGGGTCGGGCGTGCCAAACAAGGATAAAGTCGGCAAGGTAACTGCGGCACAAGTGGCCGAGATCGTCAAGACGAAGATGGCGGACCTTAACGCCCGCGATGTCGAACATGCCAAGCGGATGGTCGAGGGGACCGCGCGGAGTATGGGGATCACGATCGAGGGTTAGTCGCTCGGGGCGGACCAGTGACGGCAATAGCAATACGACAGCAAAACACTTAAGCACTCGCGGATCACGATGCCAAAAGAAACTAAAAGAATGAAGGCCGCTCTGGCCAAGGTGCCGAGCCAAGAAACGGTGCCGCTGGCCGAAGCGGTGAACGTGTTGAAGCAATTCAACACCACGAAGTTCGACCAGTCCGTCGAAGTCGCCGTGCGGTTGGGCATCGACGCCAAGCAGGCCGATCAGCTGGTGCGCGGATCGATCGTGCTGCCGCACGGCATCGGCAAATCGCTACGCGTCGTGGTGTTCGCCAAGGGTGATCTGGCCGAGCAAGCCAAGACGGCGGGCGCGGCCGAAGTCGGCGCCGAGGAGTTGGCCAAGAAGATCAAGGACGGTTGGACGGAGTTCGACGTGTGCATCGCCGCTCCCGACATGATGGGCCTGGTGGGCCCGTTGGGACGCGTGTTGGGCCCCCGCGGCCTGATGCCGTCGCCCCGTGCCGGCACCGTCACGCAAGAGATCGCCAAGACCGTCAAAGAGTACAAGGCTGGCAAGGTGGAGTTCCGCAACGACGCGGCGGGCATCGTGCATGCCGTGGCCGGCAAGCTGAGCTTCGACGCCAAGCAACTGATCGAAAATATTCAGGCCTTTATCGATCACATTCAGGCCCTCAAGCCGCACGGCGTGAAGGGGCATTACGTTAAGGGGATTTCGATCAGCGCGACGATGAGCCCCGGTATCCGCATCGCGGCTTAGTGGTCTGGCGCAGATACAGCGTGTAAGTAAACAGCGTGTAAGCAAAAACAGCGTGTAAAAAACGAATTGCGTCTAGCGAATCGCGAGCAAGTGAGTCATGAGCAAGTACGTCAAGAATCTGCTGTCGGACGACCTGAAGCAGCGTTGGCAAGGTGTCGAGAGCCTGCTGCTGGTGACGGTGACCGGCATCAACGCCAATAACACCAGCGCCCTTCGCAAGCGGCTGCGCGACAAAAACATTCACCTGACGATGGTGAAGAACAGCATGGCCCGCCGGGCTGCCGAGGGGACGCCGTTGGCGGCCGCCTTTACCAGCACCGAGGGCTCGCTGGCCGCGGTGTGGGGAGGTGAGGACATCGTCGCGCTCGCCAAGGATGTGATCAAGGTCGCCGAGGATAAGCAGTTCGCCCCGTTCGCCCCCCGTGGGGGCGTGATGGAAGGGGTGGCACTGACTCCGGACCAGGTCTTCGCGGTCAGCAAATGGCCCAGCCGGCAAGAGCAGCTCAGCATTTTGGTAGGCCAGATTCTTTCGCCGGGGGCGAACCTGGTCAGCCAGCTCACCAGCGTGGGCGGAGCCCTGGCCAGTCAGATCAAGCAGAAATCCGAGGGAGCCGACGAGGCTGGTGCAGCCGATGCCGAGCCCGCCGCTGAGGCGGCCCCCGCCACTTAGTACACAGATTTTATTTGCCCGCCGGAGTTCACCGCGAGCTCCGCATTGATAACAGCCCATTGCCCGTTAACTGTCGCGTGTCCGGAATCCCCGACGTAGGCCCACCGGCGCGCCAAAGTGTGAAAGGATCGAATTAGTCATGACTGAAGCGACTCTGGAATACTCCTCCACGACCAAAGAGTTGGGGGACAAGATCGTCGGACTAACGCTCAAGCAAGCCAAGGAATTGAGCGATTACTTGGAAAACAACTATGGCATCAAGCCCGCAGCAGGCGGCGCCGTAATGATGGCAGCCCCGGCCGACGGCGGTGGCGCAGCGGCGGCGGTCGAGAAGACCGAGTTCGACGTGGTGCTGGAAGGCTTCGGCGAGCAGAAGATCGGCGTGATCAAGGTCGTGCGTGCCGCGACTGGTCTCGGTTTGAAAGAGGCCAAGGATCTTGTCGAAGGGGTTCCCAGCAAGGTCAAGGAAGGCATCTCGAAGGAAGACGCCGAGAAGCTGAAGAAGGAACTCGAAGACGCCGGCGCGAAGGTCGCGATCAAGTAACGATTCCGATGACCAAGGGAGTGTGCCCGCACGCGAGTGAGCTTGCAAGGCGGGCCGCGGTAGTTTGACCTTTGCAATCCGTCCCCGAAAAGTTGGCGGACGATCGACGCGGTTCCCGCTGCGCGCTAGCGCAGCCGCCGCGGACTGCTACGTCCGATATACGATTCGCTGACAAACGCCTGACGCAACGTAGGAGCACGATTCCCTATGGCCACTTCGGCAGAACGACGTCTCCGGCCCAAAGAAGTCCGTCGCTTCGGCTCCATCCAGGAACATCACGGCATCCCCGATCTTACGGACATACAAACCCGCAGCTACCAGGCTTTCCTGCAACTCGAGGAAGCACAGGCGGACCGTAAGGACGAAGGACTCGAGGGGGTGCTGCGCGAGATTTTCCCGATCGAGAGCTACGACAAGACCCTGCGCCTGGAATACCTCCGCTACGAGTTGGGCAAGCCCCGCTACGAGCCGGACGAATGTCGTCAATTGCGCCTGACCTATGGGCGCCCCTTCAAGGTGTGGCTGCGCTTGACCAAAGAGCAGCCCATCGAGGAAGAGGTTTATCTCGGCGAC
Organism: Pirellulales bacterium; assembly: GCA_036490175.1. Taxonomy (NCBI): domain Bacteria; kingdom Pseudomonadati; phylum Planctomycetota; class Planctomycetia; order Pirellulales; species Pirellulales bacterium. Next base: position 16,665 of record DASXEJ010000026.1, read on the forward strand.
ATGCCGATCATGATCGGCGGCGGCGAGTTCATCATCAACGGTGCCGAACGCGTCGTGGTCAGCCAGTTGCATCGCAGCCCGGGCGTCGACTTCGTCAGCGACATGGAAGGCAATGAGCGGCGCTTGCATAGTTGCCGTATCATTCCCGAGCGTGGCAGCTGGATCGAGCTGAACGTCAACAAAAAAGACAGCCTGACGGTGCGCATCGACCAGAGCGGCAAGTTCTCGGCCATGATGCTGTTGCGGGCCATGGACCCGAAATACAGCCAGAACGCGCAGCTGATTCGCTGCTTCTATGAAACGACCAACGAGACGGTCGTCGACGGTCGCAGCGCCGGCAAGCTGGAAGGCAAGATCGCCGTCAATGACGTCGTCTATCCCGCGGCGAGCGAGAGGGCCGGCGAGATTATCCTGGAGAGCGGACAGAAGATCACCAAGAACGCGGCCGAGATCATCTGCACGTCGGGCTTGACGTCGGTCGAAGTCATGCCGGACGTGAAGGATCCGCTGATCTTCAATTGCTTGCAGGAGGACAACACCGCCAGCCATGAAGAGGCCTTGCTGAAGATTTATCAACGCCTCCGGCCAGGCAACCCTCCGCAGTTGGAAAAGGCGCGGGCCCTGTTCCACGAGAAGTTCTTCGACACGAACCGCTACCGTTTGGGCAAGGTCGGCCGCTTTCGTATCAATCGCAAGCTGGCGCTGAAGATTCCCGAAACGGAAATGACCCTCCGTCCCGACGACTTGATCGCCTCGATCAAATACCTGCTGCACCTGCGCGGCGACGATGCCGGATTCGAGATCGACGATATCGATCACTTGGGCAATCGCCGGCTACGCACGATCGACGAGTTGGCCTGCGACGAACTGCGCAAGGGCTTCCTCAAGCTCCGCCGCACGGTTCAAGAGCGGATGAGCCTGAAGGACGTCGAAGACCTCACCCCGCGCAGCCTGATCAACCCCAAGAGCATCTCGGCGGCGATTGAATACTTCTTTGGCCGCGGCGAGTTGTCGCAAGTAGTCGACCAGACCAACCCGCTGTCGATGCTCACGCACGAGCGGCGGCTGTCGGCCCTCGGCCCTGGCGGTTTGAATCGCAAGCGTGCCGGGTTTGAAGTCCGCGACGTGCATATTTCGCACTACGGCCGTATCTGTCCGATCGAAACGCCGGAAGGTACGAACATCGGTTTGATTTCCAGCCTGGCCATTTATGCCGGCGTGGATTCCTACGGATTCCTGGTCACGCCGTATCGCAAGGTCACAAAGGGCAAGGTCACCGAGGAAGTGGAGTGGCTGCGGGCCGATCAAGAGAGCGAAGCTTACCTGGCGCCGGCCGACGCGGTGATTGAGAAGGGTCGTCTGCACGGCGACAACATCATCGCCCGCTATCGAGCCGACTTTGAATTGGTCCAGGCCGACCGCATCGAGTACATGGACGTGGCACCGAGCCAAATGGTCGGTGTCTCGGCCGGTTTGATTCCGTTCCTCGAGCACGACGACGCCAACCGCGCCTTGATGGGATCCAACATGCAGCGGCAAGCGGTGCCGCTACTGGTTACCGAGCCGCCGATCGTGGCGACCGGCATGGAGCGCGACGTCGCACAAAACTCGGGCATGATCGTTCGGGCCCGCAAGAAGGGGACCGTCACATACGTCGACGCCGATCGCATCGAGATCGGTTCCGAAGTTTACCCGATGCGGAAGTTCGTCGGTCTCAACGAGCGTACCTGCCAGAATCAGAAGCCCATCATCGAGATCGGCCAGAAGGTCGAGAAGGGTGAAGCGATCGCCGACGGGGCCGCCACCTTCCGCGGTGAATTGGCCCTGGGACGCAACGTGCTCGTTGGCTTCATGGCCTGGGACGGCTTCAACTTCGAGGACGCGATCATCATCAGCGAGGATCTGGTGAAGGACGATACCTACACCTCGCTGCACATCGAAGAGTTCGATATCGAAATTCGCGAGACCAAGCTCGGCCGCGAAGAGTTCACCCGCGACATTCCCAACGTCAGCGAGAAGGCACTTCGCAATCTCGATGAGGGGGGCATCGTGCGGATCGGCACCTATGTCCGTCCAGGCGACATCCTGGTGGGCAAGGTCTCGCCGAAGTCGAAGACCGAGCTGACGCCGGAAGAAAAACTGCTGCACGCCATTTTCGGCCGTGCCGGCGAAGACGTGAAGAACGACTCGCTCGAGGTTCCTTCGGGCGTAGAAGGTATCGTCATCGACACGCAGAAGTTCTCGCGTCGTTTGAGCCTGTCGGAAGACGAGCGCAAGGCCTTCGAAAAAGCCTTGAAAGAAGCCGAATCCGAAGGCAACGCCCATATCGCCACGGCCTTCGGGGCGATGGTCGAAGAGATGGAAAGCGTTCTGCAACGCAAGCTCACCGACGAAGAAGGGGCTCCGCTGGTCCGTGACCAGGAGCACAAGTTCGTCGCCGAGCAGGCCACGCGCTTCCGCCTGGAACGGCACGACATCCGCAGCCCGCAACGCAAGGCCGACGTCGAGAAAACCTACAAGACGATGTGGCCGGCGGTCGAGGTCGCGATCGACGAGCGCGATCGCCGTCTCAATTCGATGAAGCGTGGCGACGAGCTGCGCAGCGGCGTGCTGCAAATGGTCAAGGTCTATGTGGCTGCCAAGCGCGTCATCTCGGTCGGCGACAAGATGGCCGGCCGGCACGGTAACAAGGGTGTGATCGCCAAGATCCTGCCCCGCGAGGACATGCCATTCCTGGCCGATGGAACGCCCGTGCAGATCCTGCTCAATCCGCTGGGCGTGCCCAGCCGTATGAACGTCGGTCAGATTCTGGAGACGCACCTAGGTTGGGCCGGCGCCAAGCTCGGCTTCCAGGCGATTACCCCGGTATTCGATGGTGCCACCGAGGAAGTGATTCGTGGTTGCCTGGACGAGGCCAAATTGCCGCGTCACGGCAAAGCCCAACTGCACGACGGCCGCACCGGTGAGCGGCTCGAGCAGGAAACGACCGTGGGCTACATCTACATGCTGAAGTTGCACCACCTGGTGGACGACAAGGTCCATGCCCGTTCGACCGGTCCTTACTCGTTGATCACGCAGCAACCGTTGGGCGGCAAGGCCCGCTTCGGCGGTCAGCGTTTTGGCGAAATGGAAGTCTGGGCACTAGAAGCCTACGGGGCGGCCTACGTCCTGCAGGAGTTGTTGACCGTGAAGAGCGACGACGTGGAAGGACGTACCAAGATTTACGAATCGATGGTCAAGGGAGAAAACACCTTGGAAGCCGGCACGCCCGCCAGCTTCGACGTACTGACGAACGAGATTCGCGGCCTTGGCTTGAACATGCAATTGGAAAAGCGCCGCGTGTAAGAATTGTATTTGCCGGTCAGCCCGCACGACCGGCCCGTTTCGCGACCCGCACAGGTGCTTTGACGGACTGAAACGTCGAGCACTCAGACATACCAGCAACGATCACCGCGCAGTCTAGTTTATCGCAGACTAGATCATCGCAGACTCGATCACCCGTCCGGTGACCCGACAAGGAGCCATCAAGTGAGTACTGGCGAAAGCTCTTACGATCGGATAAACGATTACGCCTCGGTCAAGATCAGCCTGGCCCGGCCGCACGACATTCGCAGCTGGTCGTTCGGCGAGGTGAAGAAGCCCGAAACGATCAACTACCGCACCTACCGCCCGGAAAAGGACGGTCTGTTTTGCGAGCGCATCTTTGGCCCGGAAAAGGACTGGGAATGCGCCTGCGGCAAGTATCGCGGCATGAAGTACAAGGGCATGATCTGCGACCGCTGCGGCGTCAAGGTCACGCACAGCCGCGTGCGCCGCAAGCGCATGGGGCACATCGAGCTGGCGGCCCCGGTCGCCCACATCTGGTTCTTCAAGGCTATGCCGAGCCGGCTGGGCAACCTGCTGGACATGAAGACCACCAGCATGGAAAAGGTCATCTATTTCCAGGACTACGTGGTCGTCGATCCCAAGGACACGCCGCTGAAAAAGCAGCAGCTGTTGACTGAGGAAGAGTATCGCGCCGCCCGCGAGACCTACGGTGAGGGCTCGTTTGACGCCGACATGGGTGCCGAAGCGGTCCGTAAGCTGCTGGTCAGCCTGGACCTGGTGCAATTGTCAGTCGATCTGCGCAAGAACCTGGCCGAGACCGGTTCCAAGCAAAAGCAGAAAGACCTGATCAACCGCTTGAAGATCGTGGAGTCGATCCGCGACAGCGACAACAAGCCCGAGTGGATGATCCTGGATGTGATTCCGGTTATTCCGCCGGACCTGCGTCCGCTGGTGCTGTTGGACTCGGGCAATTTCGCCACCAGCGATCTGAACGATCTCTACCGCCGCATCATCAACCGCAACAACCGGTTGAAGAAGCTTGTCGACCTGAATGCTCCGGAAGTGATCATTCGCAACGAAAAACGCATGTTGCAGCAATCGGTCGACGCCTTGTTCGACAACAACCGCTGCAAGCGCCCCGTGCTGGGTTCCAGCAACCGGCCGCTGAAGTCGCTCACCGACATGATCAAGGGGAAGCAAGGGCGCTTCCGCGAGAACCTGTTGGGCAAGCGCGTCGATTACTCGGCACGCAGCGTGATCGTGGTCGGTCCGGCCCTGCGTTTGCACCAGTGCGGCTTGCCGAAGAAGATCGCCCTGGAATTGTTCCAGCCGTTCATCATCCGACGGCTGAAAGAGCTGGGGCACGCCGACACGATCAAAAGCGCCAAGAAGATGCTGGAGCGCAAGGACGACGAGGTGTGGGATATCCTCGAAGAGGTTATCCGCAACCACCCCGTACTGTTGAATCGTGCTCCGACGTTGCACCGCATCGGCATTCAGGCTTTCGAGCCGACGCTGGTCGAAGGTAACGCCATCAAGCTGCACCCGTTGGTCTGCCGCGGCTTCAACGCCGACTTCGATGGCGATCAGATGGCCGTACATTTGCCGCTGTCGATCGAGGCTCAGGTAGAAGCGCACACGTTGATGATGTCGACCAACAACATCTTCAGCCCCGCCAACGGCGCGCCGATCATCAGCCCGTCGCAGGACGTGGTGATGGGTTGCTATTACATCACCATGCCGTTGCCCGAATGCAAAGGGGACGGCATGCAGTTCAGCTCGTTCCCCGAGGTGCATTTGGCTTACTCGTTGGGCAAGGTCGGCACGCACGCGCGGATCAAGGTCAAGCTGCCTCCCACGCGTAGTCTGAAGACCGAAGCCGATCAAGAGAGCCAGCCGGGCGCCATCATCGAGACCACGGTCGGTCGCGTGATGTTCAACGACGTGCTGCCGGACCGCATGCCGTTCTACAACATCCCCATGCGTTCCAGCGAGTTGGCCAAGGTTATTTCGGATTGCTACGCCATCCTGGGACGGCGGGCTACGATCGACTTGTTGGACGACATGAATCGGACGGGCTTCCGCGCCAGCACCATGAGCGGCCTGTCCTTCGCCACCGACGATCTGATCACCCCGCCGACCAAGAGCAAGATCATCGGCGACGCCGAGAAGACCGTCCTCAAGTTTCAGAAGCTCTATCAACGCGGCGTGATCACCGAGGTCGAGCGTTACAACCAGGTGCTGGATGCCTGGACGCACGCTCGCGAGCGAATCACGACCGAGATGATGGCCGAGCTAGAGAACGACCATCGCAAGGCGGGCTACGTCAACCCGATCTACTTGATGGCGCACTCCGGTGCCCGCGGTGGTGTCGAGCAGATTCGCCAGCTGGCCGGCATGCGTGGTTTGATGGCCAAGCCGTCGGGTCAGATTATCGAGACGCCGATCAAGGCCAACTTCCGCGAAGGTCTGACCGTGCTGGAATATTTCAGCTCGACGCACGGTGCCCGCAAGGGGTTGGCCGATACGGCCCTGAAGACGGCCGACAGCGGTTACTTGACCCGCAAGCTGGCCGACGTGGCGCAGAACGTCGTGGTGACGATGCACAATTGCGGCACCACGCAAGGCATCACCAAGGGCGTGATTTATCGCGGCGAGAAGGTCGAAGTGCGGTTGGCGGATTCGATTCGCGGCCGTGTCAGCCGTGCCAATATCGTCAACCCCATCACGGACGAAGTGCTAGTCCGCGAAGACGATTTGATCACGCTCGATATCGCGCGGCGCATCGAGGACCTCGGTCTGGAAAAGATTCAGGTCCGCAGCCCGATGACTTGCGACGCGGCTCTCGGCGTGTGCCGGCTGTGCTACGGCATGGATCTTTCGACCAGTTCCATGGTCGAGGAAGGGATGGCCGTGGGAATCATCGCCGCCCAAAGCATCGGCGAGCCGGGCACCCAGCTCACCATGCGTACGTTCCACATCGGTGGTACGGCCGCTCGCGCGGTGGAAGAGAGCGAGATCCGCGCCAAGAAGCAGGGTATCGCCAAGTTCACCCGCCTGAAGGTGGTCCGCAACGACGAAGGTCAGCAAGTCGTGTTGACCCGCAACGGCGAAATCTCGTTGATGGACCCCAAGGGTCGCGAGTTGGAGAAGTACGAGATTCCCGCCGGTGCCAACCTGCTGGTCGACGACAATCAAGAGGTCATGCCCGGTGTCGTCCTCTGTCAGTGGGATCCGCACAGCATCCCGATTCTGGCCGAGGTCGGTGGTAAGGTTCGCTACGAAGACGTCATCGACGGCGAGACGATGCGGCTCGAGCGCGATCCCAGTGGTCACCAACGCAAGATGATCATCGAGCACAAGGGAGACCTGCATCCGCAAGTCGTGCTGGAAGATAGCAGCGGCAAGATTCTCGACTTCTACTATCTGCCCGAAAAGGCCCATATCGAAGTCAACGAGGGGGACCAGATCTCGGCCGGTACGCTGCTGGCCAAGACGCCCCGCGAGGTGTCCGGTACGCAGGACATCACCGGCGGTCTGCCGCGCGTGACCGAGATCTTCGAGGCTCGCAAGCCCAAGGATCCCGCGGTCATTGCCGAAGTCGACGGTACGGTGGAGCTGTTGGGCGAAAAGCGTCGCGGCAAGCGCACGATCATCGTCCGCAGCGAAAGCGGCATCGAGCGCGAACACCTTGTCTCGCACGGTAAGCACTTGCGTGTCCATGCCAGCGACTTTGTGCGTGCCGGCGAGGCATTGGTCGACGGTCCGCTTGTGCCGCACGATATTTTGCGGATCTCGGGCGAAGAGGCCGTGCAGCATTACCTGGTCCGCGAGATTCAGAACGTCTATCGCAGCCAACGCGTCGATATCGACGACAAGCACATCGAGATCATCGTCGCCCAGATGCTCCGCAAGGTCCGCATCGAAAGCGTCGGCGATACCGGCTTGTTGCCGGGCAGCGTGATGGACCGCTTCGAGTTCCGCGGAGTGAACCAGAACCTGACCAGCTGCGTCAAGATTTCGGAAAAGGGAGACAGCGACTTCGCCCCCGGTTCGATCGTGCCGAAAGACGCGCTCGAACAGGTCAACGCGCAGATCGAGGCACTGGGTGGCGACCCCGCTAAGGGAACCCGCCCCAAGCCCGCCACGGCCAGCACGCAATTGTTGGGCATTACGAAGGCGGCCGTGCAAAGTGCCAGCTTCATTTCCGCTGCCAGTTTCCAGGAAACCACGAAGGTGCTCACCGAGGCGGCCTTGGCCGGCAAGATCGACCGCTTGGTGGGGTTGAAGGAAAACGTTATTTTGGGCCACTTGGTTCCGGCCGGTACCGGCTTCCACACCTACCAAGAGTCGGAAGTTCGCATCCGGCCCGAGGCGCTGGAAGCGCTGGCGGCGGAGAAGGATCGTACCCTGGCCCGCAGCTTCCCGCTTTTGGAAGGGGTGGAAGACGGCAACGGTGCTTCGAGCGCCGAGACGGCTCGCAAGGACGCTGCCCAAAGTGCCCCGGCTGGCAGCCTGGACGCTTTGCTAGGGGGTGGTTCGCACGAGCCGAAATCAGAAGAGTAAGACGTCCAACCGTCGGCAAGACGTAATTCGTCTTGTCGCCCGGCTACCGAAAAGCAGTTTGCCTTGACAGGTGCCTTGGATCGGGTAGCCTAAGCGGTTCGCCTTAAAGTGATCGTGTTCGCTGCGTAAATGCAGCTTTGTCAGTACAAAAGACGACCTCGGGGCACCCGCAACGGGCGCCGCCTTGACCAGAGAAATTGCATGCCAACGATCAATCAGCTTGTAAAGCGTGGGCGCCGCCAGCCGCGCAAGTTCAGCAAGTCGCCGGTTTTGGACCGCTGTCCGCAAAAGCGCGGCGTGTGCTTGCAGGTCAAGACGATGACTCCCAAGAAGCCGAACTCGGCTTTGCGGAAGATCGCCCGCGTGCGGTTGTCCAATGGCAAAGAGGTCACGGTCTACATTCCGGGCGAAGGACACAGCCTGCAGGAACACTCGATCGTGCTCGTCCGCGGTGGTCGCGTCCGCGATCTACCGGGTGTGCGCTATCACGTGGTTCGCGGGGCGCTCGATACCTTGGGCGTGACGGGCCGCAAGCAATCGCGGAGCCTGTACGGGGCCAAGAAGGGTTAGTCGGGCAGGGTTAGTCGAGTGTTGCCTGTGTTGTTGCGGACGGTGCCTCGCACAGTCGCCGTCCTTTAGAAATCATCCTTACATCGAATCGTTGTGACGGAAGCATTGTCATGGGTCGTATCACCGCCAGCCGTAAGTCTCTCGCTCCGGATCCCCGTTATGGCTCGCTGCTGGCGTCGAAGTTTATCAACTGCTTGATGCACGACGGCAAAAAGAGCACCGGGCAACGGGTGTTTTACCAAGCACTCGACATCGTCCACGACAAGATCAAGGACGTCGAACCGATCGAGGTCTTTACGCAGGCCGTAAGTAACGTTAAGCCCGAGGTCGAGGTCCGTTCGAAGCGCGTCGGCGGTGCCGCTTATCAGGTGCCGATGCAAGTGAACCGCAATCGGCAGCAATCGCTGGCGATTCGCTGGATCCTGCTGGCCGTGCGCGAGAAGAAGGGGCGTCCCATGCACGAGAAGTTGGCCGAAGAGTTCGTTGCCGCCTACAATCGCGAGGGCGCCGCGGTCTCGCGCCGCGAGAACGTGCATCGTATGGCCGACGCCAACAAGGCGTTCGCCCATTTCGCCTGGTAATTCGAGCTACATTGTCTGCGCCGTGCTGGGGCGGATCGCCCTGGTGCGGCGTTGTTTTTGCGCTGACATCATCGCGCTAGTGCCGTCTGTGTCGCAGCCCGCAGCCTTCGTCGGCGGACCTGTCGTCAGGCAAGCAGCGACACGCTGACGCACCTTCGCGGCCTTTCACGCTACAAGCCATGGCGCGCCAACTTTCCAGCCTTCGCAATATCGGCATCATTGCCCACATCGACGCGGGCAAGACCACGCTTACAGAGCGGATGCTGTTCTACAGCGGAACGACGCACCGCATGGGTGACGTCGACCGGGGGAACACGGTCACCGACTTCGATCCCGAGGAGCAGGAACGCGGCATCACGATCCAGGCCGCCTGCGTCACCTTTCGCTGGAAAGGAGTCGTCGTCAACCTGATCGACACGCCCGGGCATGTCGATTTCACAGCCGAGGTCGAGCGCAGCCTGCGCGTGCTGGACGGCGGCGTGGTGGTGTTCAGCGCCCGCGAAGGGGTCGAAGCCCAAAGCGAGACCGTGTGGCGCCAGGCCGACCGTTACAAGGTGCCGCGCATCGCCTTCATCAACAAGATGGATCGCGAGGGGGCCGACTTTTTTGGCACCTTCGAAGAGATTCGCAAACGGCTGGAAGGCCATCCGCTGGCGATTCAGATTCCGATCGGCGTCGGCCCGCCCCACTTGCCCGAGGCTTTTCGCGGCGTGATCGACCTGGTGCGCATGAAAATGCTCACGTTCACCAAGGAAAGCCAGGGTTCAGAGCAGGTCGAGAACGAGATCCCCGCCGAGCATCTGGCCGAGGCCGAATTGTGGCGTGGTCAGATGCTCGATCAACTGTTCGACTATTCGAACGAACTGGGTGAATTGCTGCTGGCCGAGGAAGATGTGCCGGCGGAATTGATTCAGAGCGTGATTCGCTCGGCCACGATTCACAGTTTTGTGGTGCCCGTGCTGTGCGGCTCGGCGCTCGATCATACCGGCGTGCAGCCGGTGCTGGACGCGGTCGCCAGCTATTTGCCCAGCCCCGCGGATAAGCCGGCGGTCGAAGGCACGGATCCGCAAAAGCCCGACATCAAGCTCATCCGCAAGCCCGCGACCGACGAGCCGTTTTGCGGGCTCGTGTTCAAGATTCAGGCCGACAAGCACGGCGACTTGCACTACGTCCGCATCTACTCGGGCCTGCTCAAGGGAAACACGCGGGCGTCGAATCCGCGCACCGACAAAAAAGAGAACATCAGCCAGCTGTGGCACATCCAGGCGGATCGCCGCGAGCAGGTCGAAAGCGTCGAAGCCGGCGACATCGTCGGCATCATTGGGCTGCGCAACTCGGTGACCGGTGATACGCTGTGCGATCCCAAGCATCCGATCCTGCTCGAGGCTATTGCCTTCCCCGAGACCGTCATCTCGATGGCGATCGAGCCCGAAAGCTCGGCCGAGCGCAAGAAGCTGGCCGACGCACTGGACATGCTCAAGCGGCAGGACCCCACGTTCCGCGCGCAAGAGAGCCAGGAAACGGGGCAAACCCTGATCAGCGGCATGGGCGAGTTGCACCTGGAAGTGATCAAGCACCGCTTGCTCCGCGATTTCAAGCTTAATGTGCGGGTTCACAAGCCACGGGTAAGCTACCGCGAGACCGTGCAGAAGGCCGTCGAGATCACCGGCGAATGCCATCAGCAGGTGGGCGGGCAGTCGCTGTTCGCCAAGGTGCGGGTCCGGCTCGAGCCGAACGAACTCGACCATCCCGTGGTCACCATCGGTAAGGCCGATACGATTCCGCCGCAGTACCTGGCCGCGGTCATGGAGGTGCTGACGCAACAGGCCGAAGGGGGCGGTTCGCTCGGCTTCCCGTTGATGAAGGTCAAGATCACGGTTCTGGGGGGCGAAGTCCACGAGACGGACTCCAACGAGCTGGCATTCCGGCGGGCCGCGGCCGACGCCTTTCACAAGTCGTTGCAGGCCGCGGGGATCGTCCTGCTGGAGCCGATCATGAAGATCGAGATCGTACTCCCCGAGGAATACATGGGGGATTTCGTGGCGGATCTGCAGCAACGACGGGCCATCATCACCGATACGCACGCGCGCGGCCGCAACACGGTCATCGAAGCCGAAGCCCCCTTGGCGACGTTGTTTGGTTACTCGGGAGCCATGCGGGGGTTGAGCCAGGGGCGGGCCTCGGCATCGATCTCGCCGGCCCATTATGGACCCGCACCACCCGAGGTGGCCGAAGGGTTTATGTAGGCCAGCAGCACGCCGGAATCGGCATCCCCGGTACCAGCGCTTGAGAGCGTTAAAGTGCCTCGCGCCGGGGCCGAAAAGTAAATTAACGGGGCGTTGACATGATTCCCAGGAAACCTTAGGATTTGCGGTTCGCCCCTCGCGGGGGAGAGTTCGCTACGGCGTATCTAGCTGGTGTTTGGCAACTCGGCGCACCGTTGGTTGAGGAGAGTTCAGTGGCTGGTCATTCCAATGAGACGATTCGCATCCGCATGGAAGCGTATGACCATTCCGTTCTCGATCAAAGTGCTGCCGATATCGTCGACACCGCAAAGCGCACCGGCTCGGAAGTTCACGGGCCGATCCCGCTGCCGACACGCATCGAGCGATACACAGTTTTGTCCGGTCCGCACATCGACAAGAAGGCGCGTCAACAGTTCGAGATTCGAACTCACAAGCGTCTGATCGACATTGTGCAATCGACCGCCAAGACGATCGAAGCGCTCAATAAGTTGAGCCTGCCCGCGGGAGTCGATATTAAGATCAAAGCTTCCAGCCGCCACTAATAGCCCCTGGGCTTTGTGGTTCTGCTGGAAGAGTGGTTTTGTAAGTTGTTTCACTACTTCGTTTGCCTTTCCCGTGGTTGGGGGCGGCGGCTCTTGGCGAAGGGTGTTTGAAACGTATAGGGCACAGAAGAGTTACTTGTATGCACCGGATGCTGGGTGGGTAAACCGCGGCCGCTTTGGCTGCTAGTTCCTGCCGGCGACCTGACGACAAGGCGAATGTGATGGCCAAAGGATTACTCGGCCGCAAGGTCGGGATGACGCAGATATTTGACGAATCCGGGAAAGTGATCCCGGTGACGGTGATTCAGGCCGGCCCCTGCCGCGTTCTGCAGATCCGCACGTCCGACCGCGACGGCTACGAGGCCGTGCAGGTTGGCTTTGGCAATAAGCCTCGTCGTTTGGCCAGCCGCAGCCAGCGTGGTCATGTTGCTCGACTCGACAGTAAGCGTTCTAAGCGGCTCTCTGCCGCGGGCGTCGAGTTGCCTGCCAAGCCCGATTGTGAACCCTCGCAATTCGTGCGCGAGTTCCGCGGGGCTACCGAATACACCGTTGGGCAAGAGCTGAAGGTCGAACTCTTCAGCGATGTCAAGGCTGTCGACGTGACCGGCATCTCCAAGGGTCGTGGTACCGCGGGCGTCATGAAGCGCCACGGGTTCAGCGGCCAACGCGCCACGCACGGTGTGAAGAAGGTGCATCGTCACGCCGGATCAACCGGTTGCAATACGTTTCCGGCCCGCGTGTTCAAAGGTCGCCGCATGGCTGGCCGCTACGGTGCCGAGCGTAATACGGTCCGTAATCTGAAGGTCGTAAAGGTAGACTCCGAGAACGATTTGCTGCTCGTACGCGGCGCCATTCCCGGTCCCAATGGTGGCTACGTAATTGTAAAGCAAACTAACAAGCTCTAGATAACAACACGCTTTAGATAGCAGGGCCCCTGTCCGCGATGTGCGGGCAAGCGTGGTCGAAATCGCAAACCTCGCGACAAAAACGAAACAGCAAGAGCGCCAGCGATGACACGCCTACCGGTATTCGACAAGACAGGCAAGGAGGTTGGCTCGTACGACATCGAGCCGACTGATCTGGCGCCGCGCATCAACAAGCAGTTGCTGCACGACGCGGTCGTGATGTATCAGGCGAACTTGCGTCAGGGGACGTTCAAGACTAAGTCTCGCGCCGAGGTGGCCGGTAGCACCAAGAAGATGTATCGCCAGAAGGGGACGGGCAATGCCCGTGCCGGCGGTCGCCGCAGCGGCGTGCGTCGTGGTGGCGGTCACATCTTTGCCAAGCGGCCGCGCAGCTTTGCCTATCGCTTGCCGCGCAAGGCCGTGCAGTTGGCGACGCGGATGGCCGTGGCCTCGAAGATTCGCGACAATCAGCTGATCGTGATCGACGATCTGTCGTTTGCCGCACCCAAGACTAAGGACATGGCGGCGATTCTCAAGGCGCTCAAGTTCCCTGGTGGCAGCCTGTTGGTTACCACCGCGGCACGAGATGAAAACGTCTACAAGAGTGCCCGTAATATTGCCGACGTGACGGTTTCTCCTGTCGCCGAGTTGAACGCGTTCAGCGTGCTGCTGCCGACCAGGATGTTGGTGACGCGGGCCGCGTTGGATGCGTTGCGCAAGCGAGCCGCCGAGCAAACCAGTCGGCCGGACGCCAAGGAGCCGAGTCATGCCTGAGAATTCCGCTGCGACTGCCCCGGTTGAATCCGCTCTGCTCCAGCCACACCAGGTGATCCTGCGTCCGCTGGTGACCGAGAAGGGGATGCACCGCTCGACACGGTACAACGCCTATGCGTTCGAGATCAGCCGGCTGGCCACGAAGGACGACGTCCGCCGTGCCGTCGAGCAGTTGTTCGACGTGAAGGTGGTTCGTGTCCACACGCAGAATCGCAAAGGGAAGCCGCGTCGCTCGAAGTTTCGCACCGGTCGTACCAAGGATTGGAAGAAAGCCATCGTCAAGTTGGATCCTGAGCACCGTATCGAGTTCTTCTAGTCCGCCGCGCTTGGTCATTGCTGTAGAGAATATTGCTTAAGACATCGTCGCCGCGGCTTGAGTGAGTTGCCGCCAAAACTAGTAGCGAAAGAATTGTCATGGGCCTACGACGTTACAAACCGACTACCGCCGGCCGCCGCGGAGCGTCGGTCAGCGATTTCGCCGAGTTGACGCCGGGCTACAAGCCCGAGAAGGGGCTCCTGCGTCCGAAGGTAAAAACCGGCGGTCGCAACAATCAGGGCAAGATCACGGCGCGGCATCGTGGTGGTGGGCACAAGCAGCAATATCGTTTGATCGACTTCCGTCGCAACAAGGACGGCGTTCCGGCCGTCGTGCATTCCGTGCAGTACGATCCGAACCGCAGTGCCCGGATCGCGCTGTTGCACTATGTGGACGGCGAGAAGAGATACATTTTGGCTCCCAACGGTCTGAAGGATGGCGATCGGGTGCAAAGCGGCCCTGACGCGCCGCCGGCCGTGGGCAACTGCTTGCCGATGCGGAACATTCCGCTCGGTATGACAATTCACAATATTGAGTTGCGTCCGGGCCGTGGCGGCACATTGTGCCGGTCGGCCGGCACCAGCGCCGTGCTGGCCGCCCGCGATGCCGATTGGGTGCAGTTGACGCTCCCCAGTGGCGAAATCCGCCGTGTTCCGGCCGACTGCCGGGCCACGATCGGTGCCACGGGCAATGCGGATCATATGAACGTCGTGCTGGGCAAGGCTGGCCGCAAGCGCTGGATGGGGCGTCGCCCGCACGTGCGTGGCACGGCCATGAATCCAATCGACCATCCGCACGGCGGTGGTGAAGGGCGTACTAAGGGGGGCCGTCATCCGGTCAGCCCCGAAGGGAAGTCGGCCAAGGGTGGCCAGACGCGCAAGCCACGCAAGGCGTCGAACTCGGCCATCGTGCGTCGTCGCCGGTCGCGCCGTTACGGTCAGCTGAAGTTGTACTAAGGTCGCATTTGGGGTGGATGGCCGTCAGGCCAGTTGAATACAGAGTTCACATGCCCAGGCATTGGGTGGAGTGCAGAAGCGATGGGAAGGTCACTAAAAAAAGGTCCGTTCGTCAACTCCAAGCTGTTCCAAAAGGTGGAGCGCATGGAGAGTTCGGGCGGCAAGCAGCCAATCAAGACGTGGGCCCGCGCCTGCACGATCGTGCCGGAGTTCGTCGGTCACACGTTCCTGGTACACAACGGCAAGCTGCACTTGAAGGTGTTCGTGACCGAAGACATGGTAGGGCACAAGCTCGGTGAGTTTTCTCCCACGCGCACGTTCCGCGGTCACGGCGGCAAGGGCAAGAAGTCGGCGGGTCCGGGGGCGGGTTAGTAAGTTAATTTCGAAGTTTCGCCTGTCGCCCCCGTCAGCGGCTCGCGCAACATGCCATAAGAGGATAGAGGACAGAACCATGGCCTACGAGGCGACGCATCGATTCGCCCGCATCAGCGCCCGCAAGGTGCGGCCGATCGCGGACTTGATTCGCGGCAAGCACGCCGACGAGGCGTTGGACATTCTGAAGTACATGCCGCAACGCGGTGCGCGGATGTTGGAGAAGGTGTTGAAAAGCGCCTTGGGCAACGCCGAGGATCGCCGGGCGCCGAACGCACAGAACCTGGTCGTTGTCGACTGTCGCGTCGACGGGGGCCCGATGTTCAAGCGTGTCCGGCCTCGTGCTCGCGGTATGGCCTTTATGGTCAAGCGACGGATGTCGCACATCCATATCAAGGTGGAAGACATTTACAGCGTCGCGGAAAAGGCATGAGTATGCTGGCCGTGGTCCGCCCGCAGCGGATTCGGCCGGATAGCAGATAGCAACGTTTTGATTGGTTCCTGGCGCCCAGCAGTAAGCACAAAAAAATATGGGACAGAAGGTCAATCCAGTCGGTTTTCGGACCGGCATCATGGTCGGCTGGAAGAGCCGTTGGTACGCGTCGAAGCGCGAGTTCAGCGAGCTGCTGGTCGAGGACCAGAAGCTGCGCAAATTCGTCAAAGAAAAGTACCGCTATGCGGGCCTGCCCAAGATCGAGATCGAGCGTACGCGTGACGAGGTCAAGGTAATTTTGTTCGCCGCCCGGCCGGGCATCATCATCGGTCGCAAGGGGCAAGAGGTCGAGCGTTTGCAGACCGAGTTGCAAGAGCTCGTGGGCCGGCGGATCAACATCAAGATCGAAGAAGTAGCGCGTCCGGAGATTCAAGCGCAGTTGGTCGCCGAGGATATCGCCGAGCAGCTCGCCAAGCGTGCCAGTTTCCGTCGCACCATGAAGCGTGCCATGGAACAAACGATGGACGCCGGCGCCAAGGGAATCAAGATTCAGTTATCCGGTCGCCTGGGCGGCTCGGAAATGGCTCGTCAGGAAAAGCAGATCGTCGGTTCGATTCCGCTCTCTACGTTGCGGGCAAAGATCGACTACGGCTTTACCGAGGCCAAGACCGCGCAAGGTAACATCGGGGTCCAGGTGTGGGTCAACCAGGGAATGTATCAAGAGGACGATAGCCATGGCGCTGATGCCCAAGAGGGTCAAGCACCGAAAAAGCCAAAGAGGACGTATAAAAGGTAACGCCACGCGTGGCAACCGAGTCGTCTTTGGCGACTTCGGCCTGCAGACCACGCAGGGTGGTTGGATTCCGGCGGCCACGCTGGAAGCCGGCCGCATCGCCGCGCAGCAATACCTGAGGACGGAAGGGCGACTGTACGTCCGTGCCTTTCCACATAAGCCGATCACGTCGATCCCGCTCGAAACCCGCATGGGTAAGGGTAAGGGGGAGCCGGAGTATTGGGCTGCCGTGGTGAAGCCGGGCAACATCCTCTACGAGATTTCGGGTGTGACGGAAGAGGCGGCAAAGCTGTGCTTCCGCCGCTTGGCTCACAAGATGCCGGTGCGTGTGCGGTTATTGAAGCGGCGTCCCGTATAGCAAGGCTGAGTACGCCAGAAGAATCGCCAGAGAAATCAAAGTCTGTTTCGTTTGAGATCCGAGCTGACCGAGTATTGCCATGACCAAGGCGACTGAACTTCGAGAGATGAGCGACGAGCAGTTGGGTTTGACCCTCCGCGAAACGGCCGAGCATTTGTTTCGGCTGCGGATCAAGGCTCAGACCGAGCGTTTGGATGCGCCCAGCGAGTTGCGCAAGCATCGCCGTTTGATTGCCCGGCTCAAGACGATTCAGACCGAGCGAACGCGCGAGATTGCGACCGGCAAGAAGTAGCCCGCAAGTTTTCCGCGTTCCCGACAGCCCGCGTGTTCCGTTAAGCCGTTTTTTTTAGATTCCGTAAGCCTGCAACCGAGGAATTGGACGGATGCCGAAGAAGACAGCCATTGGCATCGTGACGAGCGACAAGATGGCCAAGAGCCGGCGCGTGGAAATACCGCGGCTGGTCAAGCATGCCCGTTATGGCAAGTATCTGCGTCGTCGCACGGTGTGTCACGTTCACGACGAGCAGGAAGAGTCGTCGCTGGGTGACACGGTCGAGATCGTGGAGAGCCGCCCGTTGTCGCGCTTGAAGCGTTGGCAGTTGGTGCGTGTGGTGACCAAGAGCCAAGCGGTCGATATCGCGGCCATGCGGGCCGCCGCCAAGAACGACGCGCCGGAAGCAAGTGCCTAACGGCCTGCGGATTTGCTCGGCGCGATGGCGGATTACGGACGTGCGGTTGAAGACAAGTCGAACAGAGTACAAGCAAGCTGCACAATCAGATTAGGCCGACAGGGCAGGTCAGGTCGACAGGTACGGCCGGTGCCCCTGGGCGAGAATTTGATCCAGTAGTAGGTGTGTGATCCATGATCCAGATGCAAACGCGACTCAACGTGGCCGACAACACCGGCGCCAAGGAGGTCACGTGCATCAAGGTGCTCGGTGGCTCGCGGCGACGAACGGCGGGCCTCGGCGACGTGGTGGTCTGCAGCGTCAAGAGTGTGATTGCCGGAAGTGATATTAAAAAAGGTTCCGTCGTCCGCGGTGTGATCGTGCGTTGCAAACAACCCACGCGCCGCACCGACGGCAGTTATGTGCGATTCGACCGCAATGCTCTGGTGCTGATCGACAACGACAAGAATCCGCGTGGAACGCGTATCTTCGGTGCCGTGGCGCGGGAGCTGCGGGAGCGCAACTTCATGAAAATCGTCAGCCTGGCGTCCGAGGTAGTGTGATGCATATTCGCGTGGGTGACATGGTGGAAGTGATCACGGGCGACGGCCGTGGCCAGCAGTCGAAGGTACTGTCGGTCGATCCCAAGACCGGCAAGGCCGTGGTCGAGGGCGTCAATCGCGTTTACAAACACATGCGCCGCAGCCAGCGCAATCCGCAGGGGGGACGCCTCTCGAAAGAGATGCCGGTTCAGCTCTCGAATGTGCAGCTGGTTTGCCCGGCCTGTGGCAAGGCTTCCCGGACGGGCGCCCGTCGGGCCGCCGACGGCAGCAAAGAGCGTTTTTGCAAGAAGTGCGGTTCGGGCGCGGGTCAGATTGCTCCGTCGCCCAACAAGACTGCCAAGAGCAAGAAGTAGTGGCGCCCGGTAGAAGTCGTAGTAGGTAGAGCGTAGGGGAGAGATTCGAAAATCATGTGCGCCGCAAAGAAAAAATCTGCCGAGAAGACCGGGGACGAACGCCCAGCCGGACCCTCGACGCCGCCGCGCCTGCGCGAGCGCTACCACAAAGAGGTTCTACCGGCCTTGGCCGAGAAGCTCGGTCGTAAGAATGCGTTGTCGCTGCCGAAGCTGAAGAAGATCGTGGTCAACATGGGCGTCGGCGCCGCGATCAGCGAGAAGAAGTACATGGAAGAGGCCCTCCTGGCCATTACGCAGATCACCGGCCAAAAGCCGCTGGTCACGCGCAGCCGCCAGGCCGTGGCCGGTTTCCGTCTTCGCGAGAACATGGACATCGGCTGCAAGGTCACGTTGCGTGGCAACCGCATGTACGAGTTTCTCGATCGGTTGATTTCGCTGGCGTTGCCCCGCGTGAGAGATTTTCGCGGTTTGAGCCCCAAGGCGTTCGACGGCCATGGCAATTACAGCCTGGGCCTGCAAGAGCAGTTGGTGTTCCCGGAACTCAACCCCGACAAGTTCAGTCGCGTGCAAGGCATGAACGTCACGCTGGTGACGTCGACCAATAGCAATGACGAGGCCCGCGAGCTGTTGCGAGCGATGGGTCTGCCGTTCAAGCAGGAAGAGACACCCGATGGCCGTGTAGGTGCGGCCTGAGTTTGCCGTCGCAGCGGTCGGCAACAAGACCGCGGCGCAGGCAAGTTGAACCACAGGCCCGCAAGCATTCAAAGAATCGTAAGAACGTACTGGAAGACGCATGGCAAGCAAATCGAAGATCGCAAAGGCGAATCGCACGCCGAAGTTCACGTCGCGGCGAGAGTCGCGTTGCAAGCTTTGCGGCCGACCGCGTGCGGTGTACCGCAAATTTGGCATCTGCCGGATATGTGTCCGGAAGTTGGCCGACCAGGGCTTGATACCCGGACTGAAGAAGGCGAGCTGGTAAGGATCCCCCGACTATGATGACCGACCCTATCGCCGACATGTTAACCCGTATCCGCAACGCCGTGCGCGTGGAGCGGCCCGTGGTTGAGATGCCGCTGTCGAAGGTGAAACGCGGACTGGCCGAAGTCCTCAAGCGCGAGGGCTATATCTGGGACTGGGAAGAACTAGATGAAAAGCCGGGCAAGCAACTGCGGCTGCACCTGAAATATGGCCCCAACGGCGAGATGGTGATTCGCCATCTCAAGCGCGTGAGCAAACCGGGCCGCCGCATTTACAGCGGTGCGGATCGCCTGCGCCCGGTGCTGAACGGGCTGGGAATTTCGATTATCAGCACCAGCCGCGGCGTGGTCAGCGATCGCGAAGCGCGGCAGCGGAATCTGGGCGGAGAGGTTCTGTGCGAATTGTGGTAGCCGGTGGCCCGCAAACGGGCGAATAGGCACGAGACAGCATAAAGGCGTCAGACAATGTCCCGGATTGGAAAAAAACCCGTCGCCGTACCGGCCGGCCTGAAGGTCGAGGTCGCGAAGCAGCGCATCGCGGTCGAAGGCCCCTTAGGCAAGCTGGACTTGAATTTCCGGCCGGAAATTGGCGTCAGCTTCGACGACAAGGCACGCATCTTGCAAGTCACGCGCGACAACGAGTCGCGCCAGTCGCGCGCTTTGCACGGGCTAACCCGGGCCATGATTCAAAACATGGTCGACGGCGTCACCAATGGGTACGAAAAGAAGCTGGAAATCGTCGGCGTCGGTTACTTGGCCGCCTTGCAGGGTAACAACCTGCAACTGCGCGTCGGCTTTGCCAACGAAGTACACAAGCCGATTCCCGCCGGACTCAAGGTAACTTGCCCCGATCAGACCCATATCGTGATCAAGGGCGTCGACAAACAAAAGGTCGGCCAGTTTGCCGCCGAGGTCCGCTCCGTGCGGAAGCCAGAACCCTACAAGGGCAAGGGTATTCGCTACGATGGCGAGGTTGTCCGTCGCAAGGCTGGTAAGGCTGTCACCAAGTAAAGGCTGTAGGGAATTCAGAGACGCCATCGCGTCAGGTCGTAGAGCATGAACCACGAGAAAACAAATCGTTTGCAGCGTGACCGTCGCGGCTTCCGAGTGCGCAATCGCGTCAAAGCCGATTCGACGCGCCCCCGGCTGTCGGTGTTCCGCAGCCACAAGCACGTCTACGCGCAAATCATCGACGATCACGACGGGCGCACCTTGGCGGCGGCCAGCACGGCCCAGAAGGATCTGGTCAGCGGTGTGAAGTACGGTGGCAACAAGGCCGCCGCACAAACCGTCGGGCGGGTCATCGCCGAACAGGCGCTGGCGGCCGGCATCAAGGACGTCGCCTTCGATCGCCGCGAGTACCAATATCACGGGCGCGTCCAGGCATTGGCCGCGGCTGCGCGCGAGGCGGGCTTGAACTTCTAAGATCGCGGTAATTTCTAAGATCGCAACGGTTATAAGATCGCGACGGCGCGAGACGGAATTAGTTAACACACACGAGCGTTCCGCAGGCAAAGACGTCGGGTTCTGACCCAACCCAACGCATCGGAGAGATAAAGTGTCCAACGCATCTGGCAACACGCGCGGCGGCGACCTGATCGAGAAAGTCGTGCAGATCCGTCGTTGTGCGGCAGTCGTCAAAGGCGGACGCCGTTTCAGCTTCGCGGCGATCGTCGTCGTGGGCGACGGCCGCAGCCGAGTCGGCTGGGGCTACGGCAAAGCCAACGAAGTTCCGCCCAGCGTCGAAAAAGCGACCAAGGACGGCACCCGGAAAATGGTTCAGGTGCCCGTCATCGACGGCACAATTCCCCACAAGGTGGAAGGCCGCTTCGGCGCCTCGCACGTGATCCTGGTGCCGGCCAGCGCAGGCACCGGTGTCATCGCCGGCAGCAGCGTCCGCGCCGTTTGCGAGGCGGCGGGCATCCACAACATTTTGACGAAAAGCTTCGGCTCGACCAATCCATCCAATCTCGTGAAGGCCACGATTGTCGCGCTGACCAGCCTGCAATCGCGGCAAGACATCGAGCGTCTGCGGGGAGTGTCCCTCTCATGAATATCAACGAAGCCAATCGTGGCATTACCAAACACAAGAAGCTCAAGCGCGTCGGCCGCGGCCCCGGTTCGGGGCATGGCAAGACCAGCGGCCGCGGTCACAAGGGACAGGGCCAGCTCGCTGGTTGGACCTCGCACCCGGCATTCGAGGGCGGACAGTTTCCCGTATCGCGTCGCGTTCCGAAGCGCGGTTTCAACAATCGCTTTGCCTTGATCGTGAAGGCGATCAACGTCAGCGAACTGGAACTGATCTTCAAGGCCGGCGACGAAGTCACGGTCGACAGTCTGCGCGGCACCGGCCTGGCCAACGGCCGGTTCGACGTGCTGAAGATTCTCGGCAACGGCGCGCTAACGAAAAAACTGAAAATTTCGGCCCATCGCTTCAGTCAGAACGCACTCGATAAAATTCAAAAAGCTGGCGGTCAGGCTATCGTGCTGCCCGGCAAGGCTCCGGTTGTGAAGGGGCAGCGCAAGAAAAAGGCCGCCGACAAGGGTGGCGCATAAGCAGCGCCGTTCGGCTGTCACGCACGCCGCCTGTAGACTGAATTGGGCAGGCGCGGTAAGAGACTCGTTTTAGTCTGCAACGTTCGAGTACCTGGCGTGGCCCTGATTCACTGCCCGTAAGAATCGCGGGCGGCATTGCAGGAAGGATGGAACGAGCCATGTGGGAAAAACTTCGCGTCGTCTTCACGATCCCCGAGTTGCGCCAGAAAATTCTTCTGACGCTCTTGTTTCTGGCGATCTATCGTGTCGGTTGGTGGATCCCGCTGCCGATCGTCGATAACACGAAAATGGCCGAATTCTTCGGCCAGCAGGGCGCCGGCGGATTTGGCACCATGCTCAAGCAGGTGGCCACGTTCAGTGCCACCCAGTTCGACCAGGCCACGATCTTCGGGCTGGGCATCATGCCCTATATCTCGGCTTCGATTATCTTTCAGCTGCTCTCCAGCGTTTGGAAGCCACTGGAAGAGTTGAAGAAGGAAGGCGAGAGCGGCCAAAAGAAGATCAACGAATACACCCGTTACGCCACGGTCTTATTGTGTCTCGGGCAGAGTTGGTTCTACATCAAGTATCTGGTCACAAGCCAGTTCGTGCGGCCCGAGTTTCTCGTCGACGGCTCGCTCCCCCTCAGCTGGTACTTGGTGGCGGTGATGACGATGACCGCCGGCACCGTCTTCCTGATGTGGCTGGGTGAGCAAATCGACGAGTTCGGCATCGGCAACGGTATCAGCCTGTTGATCATGGCCGGCATTCTGGCACGCATGCCGGCAGCCGGTTTGGATCTGATGCGGCCCCTGGTGGAAAACGGCTTCAAGGGGCTGAGCCTTGGCGGCGGCGCCGATCAGATGGGGGTCGAGAAGTTGATCGTGCTGGTGGCCCTGTTTGTGGGCGTGATTTGCGGCGTGGTGTTTATCACCCAGGGACAGCGTCGCATTCCGACGCAGAGTGCCAAGCATGTGCGCGGCCGACGCGTTTATGGCGGCACGCGGCAGTATCTGCCGCTACGCGTCAATCAGGCCGGCGTCATGCCGATTATTTTCGCCAGCAGCTTGCTAATGTTTCCGGGCTTGCTGTTCACCTGGCTGGCCAGCTTGCCGAAGGATCCGGGCGTGTTGCGCGATATCGCCAGCGCGTTCTATAACCATTCTTCATTCATGTACAATGTGATGTACGTGCTGTTGATCTACTTCTTCTGTTACTTTTGGACCGCGATCTCGTTCAATCCCAAGGACGTGTCGGACAACCTGAAAAGTCACGGCACGTTCATTCCAGGTTATCGACCCGGCAAACGCACGGCCGATTACCTGGAAAAGGTGATGGTGCGGATCACGTACGTGGGGGCAGGCTTCTTGGCGATCGTGGCGATTTTGCCCACGATTGTCACGAATACCGTCAATATCAACTATCAGCTGGCTAGTTTCTACGGAGGGACCGGTTTGTTGATCGCCGTAAGTGTGGCCTTCGATCTGGTGCAAAAGATTGACAGCCACCTGGTGATGAGGAATTATCGGGGTTTGCTCGAGTAAGCACCTTTGTTGGCAGCGGTACGCCTGCGGCCGAATTCGCCTTGGGGGGCGAGTGACACAATGAGAATTGTCTTCATTGGGCCTCCTGGCGCTGGCAAGGGTACGCAAAGCGCGCGGCTGGTCAATTACCTGAAGATTCCTCATTTGTCGACTGGCGACATGTTTCGCGAGGCGCGCGCACAGCAGTCCCCCATGGGACGAATCGCCGAGCAGTACATGTCCGAGGGCAAGCTCGTTCCCGATAAAATCGTCTTGGACATGGTCAACGAACGCCTGAAGCGTCCCGACTGTGCCCACGGAATTCTGTTCGACGGATTTCCGCGAAATGTGTTTCAGGCCGAGGCGCTCGACCAGGCGCTCGCGCAATTGGGCGCGCCGCTGGATCTGGCCTTGGAGTTGCAGGTGGATGACAAGGAGCTATTGCGGCGGCTCGGCGGCCGCGGTCGCACGGATGATCGTCCGGGCGTGGTTTCGGCCCGACTGAATTCCTACTGGCAGCAAACGCGGCCGCTGTTGGAATACTATCGAGGTCGCGGAGTGTTGGAATCGATTGACGGGCTGGGAAGCATGGACGAAGTGTTCGCAAGAATTTCGGCAGCGATCGAGAAACGGCGTACCGAGCGTTCGGGCGTCTGAGGGAGCGGTACTAGCGTGGTCACTCTAAGGTCGTCGCGAGAAATCGCTCTGATGCGCAAGGCGGGGCTCGTCGTGTGGGAGGCCCACCAGGTCGCTGCCAGATTGGTCAAGCCGGGCGTTACCACGGCCGAGATCGACGCCGCCGTCGAAAAGCTGTTTGACGAGAAGCACGCCGAGCCGTTGTTTCGCGGAGTGCCGGGAGTCGTCCCTTTTCCGGCAGTGACCTGCATCTCGGTCAACGAGGAAGTGGTGCATGGCATTCCCGGGCCGCGACGGCTCGAGGTGGGCGACTGCGTGAGTATCGATACGGGCTGTCGCGTGGATGGCTGGTGCGGCGATTCGGCGATCACCCATCCGGTCGGGCAGGTCGAGCCGCAGGTGGCCAAGCTGTTGGAAATTACCAAGGGTGTGTTGGACCTGGCCATTCAATTGATGGCCCACAAGCGTCTCTGGAGCGAGGTCGCCGGCGAGATGGAGACCTATGTTCGTGACGCCGGTTTTTCGGTGGTCGAGAGTTTTGTCGGGCACGGGATCGGACGCGAAATGCACGAAGATCCCCAGGTGCCCAATTTTGTCAGCAAACAACTGCGTCGCAGCGGCGACTTCGAGCTGCGGCCGGGTTTGGTGATCGCCATCGAGCCGATGGTCAATATCGGAACCAAACGCGTCAAAGGCATGCCTGACCACTGGACGCAGGTCACCCAGGATGGGATGCCGAGTGCTCATTTCGAGCACACGGTGGCCGTGACGGAAAATGGGCCCGTAGCCCTGACTGCGGGACCCTCCTAACGCCGCCGGGGCGGTGTGGCTGGGTAAGGTCTAGCGACAAGACAGATCCGGGCGGCCAGCGTAACTCCTGGAGAAGCGGGCGGTAGTGGTCCCCGGGCAGAGATGAGACAGCGAGAGGGGGAGTACGGTTCGGAGGGCAGGGGCCAAAAACGAATTTTGGGGGCCTTGTCGCAAATGGGCGACGCGGTTTATACTACTTCACTTTCGATTTGCAATTCGGATGCCGTAAGGCAGTGCTTATGAAAATTCGTGCCAGTATCAAGCGGATCTGCGAGAGCTGTAAGATTGTCCGCCGCCGCGGGGTGGTGTTCGTCGTGTGCAGCAATCCGCGACATAAGCAGCGCCAGGGATAAACGTTCGGTTTCGCGGATCGCTCTCGTGCGGGCGTTTGCGGGTGACGTGTCCTGTGAGGACCGCCGCGCAGTCGTCCTTAGCTACTAGGTTTTGGAGTTAGAACTTATGCCGCGCTTGCTCGGCGTTGATATCCCCAGCGATCGGCCCACGATCATCTCGCTGCAATACCTGTACGGCGTAGGCCGCAAGGTGGCCAGCGAGTTGTGCCACAAGGCCGGGGTCGATCCTCAGGTCCGGGCGCGCGAGCTGAACGAGGACGAAGTGGCGCGGATCGCGGCCCTGTTAGACAAAGACTACGTGGTCGAAGGCCAATTGCGTCGCCAGGTGGCGCAGAACATCTCGCGGTTGCGAGATATTTCCTGCTACCGCGGGATTCGCCATCGCCGCGGTCTGCCTGTTCGCGGCCAGCGCACGCGCACCAATGCACGCACGCGCAAGGGTCCCAAGAAGACCGTGGCCGGCAAGAAGGGCGTAAAGGATCTGAAGTAATCGATCCGCGGCCGGCCGCGATTTGAAAAAAACATTTTACTGACCAACGACTACCGACTACTGATTGCCGACAGACATGGGAAAAAGCAAGCGACGGAAAGTGCGCCGCAATGTCACACTGGGAGTTGCCCACGTGCGCGCCACCTTCAACAACACCACGGTGACGATCACCGACAGCAAGGGGGACACCCTCTGCTGGGCCAGCGCCGGTACCAGTGGCTTCAAGGGAAGCCGCAAGAGCACCCCGTTTGCCGGCCAGTGTGCGGCACAGCAAGCGGCCGAAAAGGCCTCGAAGTTCGGCGTCAAGGAAGTCGAGGTCAAGGTCAAGGGTCCCGGCAGCGGTCGCGAAAGCGCCGTCACCGCGTTGCAGGCCGCGGGACTGACCGTCAAGAGTATTGAAGACGTGACGCCGCTGCCGCACAACGGCTGCCGCCCACCCAAGAAGCGCCGCGTCTGATCGATCAACCACGCCGCAGATTTAGATTTCACGCGGTCTGAATTTCACGCCGTCAGAAACCTTGTAGAAAGAATTTCGTCGATATATGGCTCGTCATACTGGACCTGTCTGCCGACTGTGCCGCCGCGAGGGGGTAAAGCTGTTTCTAAAGGGAACACGCTGCGATACGCCCAAGTGCGCCATCGAACGTCGTGGAACGCCCCCCGGCATGCAACCGGCACGCCGCGGCAAGATGACCGACTACGGAACGCACCTTCGCGAAAAGCAAAAGGTCAAGCATTACTACGGCGTGCTAGAGCGCCAGTTCCGGCATTATTTTGGACAGGCCGAACGCTCGCGGGGTAATACCGGCGATACGTTGATGAGCCTGCTCGAGCGCCGCTTGGACAACGTGGTACACCGTTTGGGATTCGGTTCCAGCCGCGCTCAGGCCCGCCAGCTGGTGGCCCACGGCCACATCACCGTGAACGGCCATCGCGTCGATATTCCCAGCTACCTGTGCAAACCTGGTGACGTGATTCGGGTCAAGAACCGCAAGAAAAGTCTGCAAGCTGTGCAGGCCAACCTGGCGGAAATCAACCGCGACGTCCCCGATTTTCTCACCCGAGTGGATGGTGCCATGCCAGAGGGACGCGTTAATCGCATTCCGGAGTCCGGCGACGTTTCCATCCCGGTGCAGACTCAACTGATCATCGAGTTGTGCTCGAAGTAAGGGTGCGACCCGTCCTCGGTCCACTGCTGTCAGTGTCGCCGGAGACGTTATTACCTACCAAGTGTGTATCGAGGTCATTGCCGCCGGTAGAACGCTTCGGCCGGTTGCTTATGTTCCCTCAAGCCGCTGTTTTCCAGGGAGGCTTGTAATGCGAATTCGTTGGCGCGGGTTCGAATTGCCCAGTGTCGTTACCTGCGATCATAAAACTCTCACGTCGACCTACGGCAAGTTCGTGGCAGAGCCGTTCGAGCGCGGCTTTGGTGTGACCGTGGGCAACAGCCTGCGCCGCATCTTGCTCTCCAGCTTGGAAGGCAGCTCCGTAACGCAGATCAAAATCCACGGCGCCCAGCACGAGTTCACAACTCTGCCCGGAGTCGTCGAGGACATGACGGACGTCGTGTTGAACGTCAAGTCGCTGGTCGTCAAAAACCACAGCGAGTCGACGCGCGTCATCCGCATCGAAAAGAATACCAAGGGCGTGGTCACCGGTGGCGACGTGCAAACCGATGACGCGGTCGAGGTCATCAACAAAGGGCAGGTCATCGCCACGCTGACCGACGACGTCCCCTTCGTGATGGAAATGGTCATCGAGAACGGTCGCGGCTACATCCCGGCCAGCGAGCACACGCCGCAAGTGCAAGAGATCGGCATCATCCCGGTCGACGCCGTGTACAGCCCGGTGGTGCGCGTCCGTTACGAGATCGAAGAAACCCGCGTGGGTCAGAAGACGAACTACGACAAGCTGACGATGGAGATCTGGACCAACGGTTCGGTCGGGCCCGAGATGGCACTGGTCGAAGCGGCCAAGATCTTGCGAAAGCACCTCAACCCGTTCATTCAATACAACGAGTTGGGTTCGTCGGTGCACGCCGAAGGGCGTTCCGGCGGCGGCAGCACGGATGCCGCTGTCGAATCAAAGTTGAGCATGAGCCTGGCCGAATTGAATCTCTCGGTGCGGGCCACCAACTGTTTGGAGTCGGAAAACATCCACACGGTCCGCGACCTGGTCGTGCGCACCGAGGATCAGTTGCTCGACGTCCGCAACTTCGGCGAAACCACGCTCAACGAAGTACGCGAAAAGCTCACCGAATTAGGACTGCGTCTGGGCATGCGTTTGCCGGCGTCGATGTCGATGTAACGACGTCGCGAGAGTCCCGCAGTTAACCTTAGATTGCTTATTCCTACAGCCACGAAGTGCGACCATGAGACACCGTAGAAAAGGCCGCGTGCTTGGCCGTTCACCCAGCCATCAACGTGCCCTGTTGCGCAATTTGGCCAGTGCGCTGATGCTGACCGAGCGCGACGCGGAATTAGACGACAACAAGCCCAAGGTCCAAGGCCGGATCGTCACCACGCTGCAGAAGGCGAAGGAAGTTCGCCCACTGGTGGAGAAGTGCGTCACGATTGCCCGCCGGGCTCTGCCGCAACAGCAGGCGGCCAGCGAGTTCGCCACCACGGCGGCCCGCAATACGGCCGAGTGGCGCACCTGGCGCAAAAGTGATCGCTGGCACAAATGGAATCAGGCCATCTCGCCCGTTGTTACGGCTCGCCGCCGGGCATTGGTTCTGCTGGGTGACAAGCAAGCGGTCAAAATCCTGTTCGAGACAATCGCGCCCCGTTTCACAGAGCGTGACGGCGGCTACACCCGCGTTCTACGTCTGGCCAAGCCACGGCTTGGTGACGCCGGTACGCGGGCCGTGCTAGAGTTCGTCGGCGTTCGCGATCGCGTGGCCCAGCGTGCTCCCGCACCGCAGATTGAATCGGCTCCTGCGAAGTCCTAACGCAAGTAAACGGTCGTTGGACCGGTCATGGTGGGCTCGCGCCTAATCGACAGCAGTAGGTCGCTGCACGGATCGTAGGCTGGACTGTCACGGAGGGTACGGTCGTGGGCCGACTCGCTCGCCAACCGTCGGCCGATACGCCGGCTTCTGACACGCAGCGACTGGGCACACCAACCAAAGGCACCGCGGCCACGACGGCCGGGCTCGATTTCACGCGTCACATGCGTTTGCTGTGCGAAGATATCGTACGGCGTCTGCCCGAGTTGCATCACATCAATCTCGATTTCGTGGCGATCCGCGTCTGCCAGACTCGCTCCCGCGCGCTATACGGCATTCATGCCAGCATGACGCCGCTACGGTTTCGCGACGGAGCACGGACGACGGTCCGTCGTGGTCGGCATTGGACCGTCCGGCCTGTGCGCGATGGCGCAGGTCGCGAGATGCTGTATCTGTTGAGCTTCTATCTTCCACGATTTTGCGACCAGCCCTGTGCCGAGAAACTGGCAACGATCGTCCACGAGCTATGGCACATCGGTCCGCGCTTCGACGGAGATCTGCGCCGACTGGCGGGCAGATGCTACGCCCACGGACATAGCGAGGCTGCGTATCATCGGCAAATGCGCGACCTGGCCCAGCGTTGGCTGGCGCTTAATCCCGCGGCCGACCTGTATGCCTTCCTCAGTCACGATTTTCGCGGGTTACGGGCGCAATACGGAGCGGTGTTCGGCACGACGATTCCCACACCTAAGCTGATTCTGCTTTCGAGTGTTGCCTGACGCACCGTGGGGCGCGGCTGCTAGCATCCGTACCGGCCAGGCGCGTGCCGCGGTTGGAGTGCCAGGGCCGGCGCGGGATGCCCCGGATTGCCCAGTTTAAACTTCTGCGGGCGGGAGAGTTTCGAGAGCGGCGCAACCCGCGTTGACCCACGGGCCCCGTCCGACTAGCCTGCCGCCCAACAAATCGCGATCGCCTTTCACTTCTCCTCGTTCACTGTGATTTTTCCATGCGGCTTTCAGGCATGCCGCCGTTGCTGCGCGCGCTGCTAGGCATCTGCCTGGCGGTATTTTCGAGCGGTTGCGCGCGCGTGCATTCGATGCACAAATCGCCTCTGTCGCAACCCAGGATCGCGCGCGACAGCATTGCGGTCGAGAAGTACTCCGTTCGCTTTCCTCATGGCGATCCGCAACTGGATCAAGAGATCTGGAGCGAGATCGACGAAGAATGCCTGCCGTCGGAAGTGCGCACGCGATTGGCCGCCAATGGGTTTCGCGCGGGCGTTGTCGGCGTTCACTTGCCGGTGGCGCTGGATACTGTATTGCGCGAAAAAGCCGCTGGTCCCCCTGCCAAGCCAGTGCGTCCCGCGGCCGTCGCTGCCGACGCCGAAGAGTCGATCGAGCCCGTGGCCGTCGATTTGTTGCACGAGCCCAGAGTTCGCCGCAGCTTGTGGCAGACCCGCGCCGGCCAATCCGGCCTGGTCGTGACAGCCGGCGAGCAGACACGCATTCCGCAGGTGCCGGTGCTGGTGCGCGGCGACGATGGTCGCGTGACCGGTCGCTCGTACGACAAGGTGATGGGGGCGCTCTCGATGAAGCTCTTCCCCGAGCCCGATGGTCGCGTGCGGCTCGAGATCGTGCCGCAACTCGAGTATGGCGAGCCGCGCTCGCGATTCATCGCTCACGATGGCATGATCAAGCCTGACTATCGCCCGGAAACAATCGTCTTCCAGGATCTGCGCTTGGACACGATCCTGTCGCCGGGGCAGACGCTGGTGATCGGCACGCGCGCCGAAAAGCCCGGCAGCCTGGGGCATCATTTCTTCACCGAGCAACGTTCCGCCGAGGCGCAAGAGCAAAAGCTGCTGCTCATTCGCTTGGCGCACGCGCCCGAGGAAGAACGCTATCGCGATTCGGAAATCCCGTCGGCGACTCCGTAGCCCATCTACAATCGTGGTTTAGCGGTGGTTTGCATCACGTGGTGCGCCACGATCACGGGCCTGAAAATGCCGTTCAAACGCGCACGCCGCCCAGCGCCGCGCGCACAGCTTCCAACTGTCCGGCCGATCCAAGCACGTGATTCTTGTGCAGGATGAACCCGGCATATTCCGCCATGAACGGTTTGCCGGCCGTGCGCGGGTCGAAATCCGTCGGCTTGTCGCGGAATGTCTCGCGGTACACGCCGCACCAGATCAACCGGCCGTCTGTATCGATGTTGACCTTGGTCACGCCGAGCTTGGCCGCCGGCAGGTAATCCTTTTCGGCAACACCGCTGGTGGCGGGCAGCTTGCCGCCGGCGGCATTGATGCGATCGACCCATTCCTTCGGCACGCTGCTCGAGCCGTGCATCACCAGCGGAAATCCAGGTAGCAGCTTTTGGATGGCCATGATGCGATCGAAGTGCAGCCCTTGGCTGCCGCTGAACTTATAGGCGCCGTGCGAAGTGCCGATCGCCACGGCCAACGAGTCGCATCCGCTGCGGGTAACGAACTCGACGGCCTGATCGGGATCCGTCAGGCAGGCATGATCGTCCGAGACGGCAATATCTTCTTCGACCCCGCCCAGCATCCCCAACTCTGCCTCGACCGAGATACCGCGTTCGTGGGCTCGCTCGACCACGCGTCGCGTGATGGCGATGTTCTCGTCGAAGGTCTCGTGCGAGGCGTCGATCATGACCGAGGAATAGAAGCCGCTATCAATGCAGTCATAGGCGACCTCTTCGGTGCCGTGGTCGAGGTGTACGGCAAAGATCGCCTCGGGAAAAACATCCTCGGCCGTGCGGATCATCGCTTCCAGAAATCGCTTGTCGGTAAACGCTCTCGCTCCGCGCGAGATCTGGATGATGAACGGAGCACTGGCAGCCGCATCGGTCGGCTCGTCGTTGGAGTTCTTCTTGCCCACGCATCCTCGAAACAGGCCGACGGTTTGTTCCAGGTTGTTGATGTTGTACGCTCCGACGGCGTACTTGCCGTAGGCCTGCTCAAACAGATCCTTGGTCGTGACAATCATGGGAATCTCCGTGGTTCGCGTTTCACGCTAGCAACTGTCTTCGGCACTGCGTTTTTATGCACTGCGATCTTGGGCTATGCGCGGCGCGATGGGCAGGCGTGCAGGCGGTGGGGGATTGCGATGAGGTTCCCATTCTAGCCAAGCAGCCGCCGGCGGGCCAGGAGTGTGGCACGGAGCAGGGGCCAGGCGATTTTCCGAAAAAAAGGTTGCCACAGGGTGCCACGCGGTTGCTGCGCTGGCAGTGCAGACACGCATCCAGAGGCTGCTTATCTTGCCGGAAAATCGCCCTCGGACTAGAATCGCCCGCCCCACTGTCCGAACCCGCTAGCACGGCCCGTCAAGGATGACGTCGATGACCAGCGACGCCGCTCGCCGCCATGTCCCGTTGACCCCCTTCGAGCAGTTGCGCTACGCGCGCGACATCATCGAGTTGGAATCGCAGGCGTTGGCCAAGATTGCCCATCGCCTGGGCGCCGAATTTTGCGATGCCACGCAGTTGTTGTACGAGTGCCGCGGCAGCGTCATCGTCAGCGGCATCGGCAAGGCAGGCCTGATCGGCACCAAGATCTCGGCCACCTTAGCCTCGACCGGCACGCGCAGCATCTTCCTGCACCCGGCCGAAGCGGTTCACGGCGATCTGGGGCGCATCCGCGCCGACGACGTCGTGCTCGTCTTATCGCAAAGCGGCGAAACCGAGGAAGTGGTTCGTTTGCTCCCGTCGCTAGTCCGGCTAGGCGTGCCGGTGGTCGCCGTTACGGGCCGTGCCAATAGCGCACTGGCGCGGGCCGCGACGGTGGTCCTGTCGCTGGGCCCGCTGCAAGAGGCTTGCCCACTGGGTATGGCCCCCAGCACTAGCACCACGGCCATGCTGGCCGTGGGTGATGCGTTGGCCTTGGTCACGATGCGCATGCACGGCTTCGACCACGAGGACTTTGCGCTAGTACATCCGGCCGGCGCGCTCGGGCGCAAACTTTCGCGCGTCGAAGAACGGATGCGCCCGCTGGCCGAATGCCGGGTCGCCCGCCAGTCGCAAGTCATTCGCGAAGTCTTCGCCACGCTGGTACGGCCGGGCCGCCGCAGCGGCGCGATCATGCTCGTCGACGAAGCCGGCGCGCTGGCAGGCATCTTCACCGACAGCGATCTGGCCCGCCTGTTCGAGCAACGCCGCGATGGTGCGATCGACCGGCCGATTGCCGAAGTCATGACGCGCCATCCTTGTGCCGTGCCGGCCGGCGCCATGCTAACCGACGCCGTGGCAATTTTGGCCGAACGGAAAATCAGCGAGCTCCCAGTGGTCAACTCACAGAACGCGCCCGTCGGCTTGATCGACATTACCGACGTGTTGGCCATGATGCCCGACGAGGCGGCCTAGGTAGCGACTTTCAATATTCCTCTTTTCTCAGGGGGAGAGGTGATGCGAGGGCGAATTGTTAGGTGAGCGAGGGGTAAGGCTCCGTGCAACTCAACTCGTCGCAGGAATTCCTCACTGCCAGGCAGCAAGATCTTAATCGGCTCCTAACAATCGCGTAACGGCGGCCATCATGTTATCGCAAATAGGTTTTGCCCACCTGCCAGCTGCTACAATCGTCAGAGTTTTCCAGCCGTTTGAGGCCGAATCATTGATCATGAACTCGCGCAATATGCAGGTGCGTAGATGACTGTAGCCAAACGCTGCCAGGCGATCGAACTGATTCTCGTCGATGTCGATGGTGTGCTGACCGACGGCAGCATCATCTTCAATAACGAGGGAATCGAGATCAAGCAGTTCCACATTCGCGATGGCCTGGGCATACGCCTGTGGCAGAAGGCCGGGGGACGCTTCGGCATCATCACGGGACGCAATTCACACATCGTGAATCTGCGCGCGATGGAATTAGGAATTAGCATTGTGCGGCAAGGAAGCGAAGTGAAGATGACCGCCGTGCGTGAGATCCTGGCCGAATTGAACCTGACCGCCGAGCAGCTGTGCTACATGGGGGACGATCTGCCCGATCTGGCCACGCTGCGATTCGCCGGATTGGGTGTGGCGGTGGCGGACGCTTGCGAGGAAGTACGGCAGGCTGCCGGCTTTGTGACGGCGGCCGCCGGCGGACGTGGCGCAGTGCGGGAAACGATCGAAATGATTCTCAAGGCCCAGCGGCGCTGGGACGAGCTGATCCAGTCATATGCCTCGTAGCACGCCGGCAACGCAGGAGACGTCGAAGGGCGAGGAATCGCCCGCCGACCCGCTGCGCGACCTGCAGGTCGAGCATACCGGGCTTCCCTGGAAGCGAATGATCGGCAGCTTCGTTCTGGTCTTGGGCGTGTACTGGACCTATGCGCTGGCGGTCGTGCCTTTTATCGAGCCGACGATCGTGCCGCACGCCGACTTCGGCGATAGCGCGCCGGGCGCCGTATCGGGCGAGAACGTCGTCAAGTTGCAGCATCAGGCACTGGCACCGTGGTTTTCGCCGGGCGACTGGGAACTGACCTCGCCCAAGGTGTTCGAGTCGCCACGCGGCAAGCTCCTGGTGCGCACCTATGAGACGCTGCCCGACGGACGC
Organism: Pirellulales bacterium; assembly: GCA_036490175.1. NCBI lineage: Bacteria > Pseudomonadati > Planctomycetota > Planctomycetia > Pirellulales > Pirellulales bacterium. The sequence goes on from DASXEJ010000026.1 coordinate 50,807, forward strand.
CTGCAAATCTGTCCCTGCACGATCATATTTCTGGCCGAGGGAGAAGCGGCCAGCCAAGAGGAGCGCAATCGGCGGGCCGTCATCCTGCAAGCGCCCGAGGGGGCGATCTTGCGGTTTGACACGCCGGTCGATCTAAAACAGGGAAAGATCGGCAAGCTTGTCGGCGGCACGATGATGGGGCCAATCAAAATTCGCAGCGATCAGCGTTTGCCCGGCCCGCAAGACGACTTGCTGATCACGACGCGCGACGCCGAGTTGATCGGCGATCGCATTGTGACCTCGCATCCCGTCGACTTTCGCATGGGGCCGAACCAGGGGAATGGTCGCGACATGGAAATTCACCTGGCGCCCTCGACGACTTCCTCGCCTGGCTCGCCGGCGCCTGGCTTTGGCGGTGTGAACTCGCTGACGCTCAAGTACGACGTCCGCATGCGACTTTACCCGGGGCAGGCCGATATGTTTCCCAATCCGTCGGCTCCGCCAGCCGCCGCGGCCGCGCAAAGGCCCGCGGAAGATCCCCGCGCAGCACACGACAATCCGCCGGTCGACATCACCTGCGACGGTGCGTTTCAGTTCGACGTCACGCGCCACGCCGCTACGTTTCGCAAGCACGTCGACGTCATGCGTGCGAATCTTGAGGGACCGAGCGATCAAATGACGTGCGAGCTGCTATCGGTGTTTTTCGAGCCGGCCGGTAGCACGCCGGCCGCCACTCCCGGCGCCACGGCGCCCGTGGGCGGAACGTCGAAACTTGAGCCCAGCCGCATCGAAGCCGAAGGCGAGCCGGTCGTGATTCGCTCCCCCTCGCGCGGTGTGCAGGCCCGCGGCACGCGCTTGGAGTACGACCTCAAGAAAAACGCCGGTGGCCTGCAAGGGCCCGGCTGGCTGAACGCGGTGCGCCCCGGCGATGCCCGCGCGCAGCCCGTCGAAGCAACGTGGCGCGACAGGATGAAATTCGGTCCCTTGGAAGGCGTACAATGTGCTGAACTAGAGGGGGACGCGCATGTGGAATCGAGGGGCGTAGGCCTTCTGAACGCGCAAACGATTCAGTTGTTCCTGGTCGAAGACCCCACGCCGCCGGCCAATCCCACGGATCGCCGCCGCCTGGTCCCCGATCGTTTACAGGCGTATAAGCAGGTGCACTTTGATTCGCCCACGCTGTCGGGGGACGTTTCCCATTTGCAAGTGTGGATCAAGCGTCCTCCCCCCATGACACCCGCCGCGCAATTGGCGGCGCAGTCAGCGACGGCGCCGCCCGGTGCGCCGGCAGCCGGGCCCCCCTCGCCCTTCGGTGCCCCCGCCGGCGCCGGCCCGCAGACGGCGCCGCAACGACATCTCCACGTCGCCGGCAAGCTTTTGCAAGTCGAAGCGCTGATGGGCGAGAAGACGACCGACGTCACGCGCATTCATATCGAACGCGACGTACGGCTGCGAGAAACGCAGTCAGCCGAGCCTGGCGCGCGGCCGATGACGGTGAAAGGGGACCAGCTCGACGTCGATCAGCCGCTACCGAATCAAGCCGTGGTGCACGTGCTGGGAAAGCCGGCCCGCATCGAGGCCCGCGAGATGATGATCGAAGGTGCGGCGATCCATCTCGATCGCGCGCGGAATTACGCCTGGGTCGATGGTCAGGGCCTGATGACGGTTCTGATGCCTGCCGACCCAAAGATCCAGCCTCCGCCCCCCGCACGGCCGCTGAGGATCGAGTGGAAGGGGCGGATGGATTTCGACGGCCGCGATGCGACATTTTTCGATAGCGTCGTCACGCGTATGGAGCAGCAGAAAATAACCTCTGAGGGCGTCGCCACATTCGAGCAGCAGCGGCTGACAAGTGATTGGTTGCAAGCGGTGTTCGAGCCGCGTGTGCTGTTTGATCAAATGGATCCTCGCGCGCGGCCGCAAATCAGCCATGTGTTGTGCCGTGGAAACGTGTTTCTGGAACAACGCACGACCGCCGGCGAAAAACCTCTGTCTGTCGAGCGGCTTACCGCGGCGGATCTGCGTGCCGAGCCCGCCAGCGGCAATTTGCTCGCCAACGGCCCCGGTTGGGTACGCCGCGTATGGCTCGACACCGGCAACGGCATACGCGCGCCGGGAACGTCGGCCGCGGCCAAGCCGGCGGCGTCGCGCCCCCCAGGCAATCAGCTCGCCTATCTGGGCGTTTATTTTCAAGGCCAGCTGCTCGGCAATCAGACACGCCAGACCATGGATTTTCGTGAGCGCGTGCGGACCGTCTACGGTCCGGTACCAGATTGGGACACGATTCTCGAGCCGGACGATCCGGACAAACTGGGCGACGGTGCCATCTTACTGACGAGTGATCGCTTGCAGGTCGAGCGCATGGCGCCCGAGCCAGGACACGAGCAGCCGTTCGAGTTGATTGCGACAGGGAGCGCCAAGATCGACGGGCGCGCAAATTTTGCACCCGGCGGTACGACGCCACAGGATCCGACTCGGCCACCGTCGAAGGGGCAGATGTTCTCCGCCAGCGCCGCGCGGGTCTCGTACGCGGCAACCAAGGACCTGCTGGTGATGGAAGGGGATGGCCGTAGCGATGCCCACCTGGCCCGACAGGTCCGCATCGGCGCGCCGTACGACGAACAGACGGCTGGCAAGTTCTTGTTTTGGCCGTCGCTCAATAAGCTGCTGGTGCAAGATGCGCAGCAACTGAACATCCAAACCCTGGATAGCGGCACTCCGAACCGACGCCCACCACCGCCGTCAGCGCGTGGCAACGGCAACCGGGCCGAGGCGCCGGTTACCAGCCCACGGCGGTAAAGACGCCGCACGTCGTATCTTTAACGTCAAGCGAATGAATGACCCGGCCGGCCGCCGTCGCTTGCCCGTTGCTATGGCGATGTCGCCATTGCCACTATGGCACCCGCAGCCGCTCTCGCTCGAATCGTTCCATCAGATAACCGATGGCTTGCGGAGCCATGTGGTTGTAGTAGGCCCAGGTATGGCCACCGGCTTCGGTTTGCATGTCGCAATCGTGGAAGATGCCGATGGCGGCCAACTTCGATCGCATCCGCTCGGTGCTTTCGTGCCAGCGGCGATCTGTAGGATCGCAACAGAACCAGATGTTGCGCGGCCAATTCAGCGGATGGATGTGCAACGTCGCCGTGTCCTGGCGTATTTGCTCGGGCGAATCGTACATCTCGGCCAGCGTACCCGCTTCTTCTTCGTAGTAGCGCACTTGATAGTCCACGGCCGGGGCCAATGCCGCGACCAGCGGGAACTTCTGCGGAAATTTGAACGAGAATCGCAGCGCCCCTTGGCCCCCCATGCTCGTCCCCAGAAGTGCCACCAGCGGTGGCGTCGTGCCCCACCGATCGCGGACGAAGGGCAGGACCGATTCCAGCACGTACTGCTGGGCCGAAACCGTCGGATCGAACTCGCGGCAGATGCGATCGCTCCACCAACTTCGGCCGGTCTGTGGAGAAACGACCCGCAATCCGTGGCGAGCGAACAGCTGCGTGTAAACTGAATTTCCGCTCAGGCTCTGCAAGTGCACGCCGTGCAAATAGATCACGGTGTAGCCGTGCTCGTGCGGAGTGGGCGGCTCATAGAGCTCGGCCATATGTCCCGCGATCGGTGTACGCGTCCAGCCTGCTAATGTCTCGCTCACGCTGGCAATCGCTCCTGGCAGGGTATGCGGCGGCCTTTCCAGGCCTGTTACAGCCTCTCGGCGCAGTCTAGTCGGCATTGTCATCAGCGGGTAGACGGCCGACGACGGTTCGGCAAGCCCACCGTGCCACCCAGAGGGCAACCTATGTTGCCGGAGGAAAAGGAAACGGTTTCGTTCGCCGAGCCAGGTTCATAAGCCGCGGGCAACCATGTAGAATGGCTCCGCCGCGCGATATCCCCAGTCACTTCGGTGCCTGGCGTCACACTCCATCCCGAATTCACATCTCACCTCGGTGTTCTTTTGCGACAAATCCTCTCCGAACAGCAGTTGTCCGAAGGTGTGGGCCGGCTGGCCGACGAGCTGAACGCCTACTACGAAGGGCGTCCGCTTACGATCGTCGGTGTGCTAACCGGCAGTGTTGTGCTGCTGGCCGACTTGATCCGCCTGCTCGAGATGCCACTGAGGATCGGCCTGGTCCAGGCCACCAGTTATCGCGGCGCCACGACGCCTGGCGAATTGCAGCTGAACCTCGATCTGCTCCCGGAAATCACCGGGCGCAATGTTCTGATCGTGGACGATATTTTCGACACAGGCCATACGCTGGTGGCACTTCTTGAACAGTTTCATGCCCTGCGCCCCGCGCACCTGCGCTCGGCGGTGCTGCTGCGCAAGGCCGGTCGCGTCGAAGTTGCCACCCAGCCGGATCACGTGGCGTTCGAGATCCCCGACGAGTTCGTCGTAGGGTACGGCTTGGATTATGCCGACTTGTATCGCAACCTTCCGCACGTCGCGGCACTTGATCCGGCTGATTTGCTGGCGCACCACGCATCGGCCGATTCCACGGCGGAATCCAATTCGTCGCGTGGGACGGCCTCGTGACGCCGTACCCGTCCCGTTGAGATTGCGTCCTGCATGAGCGGCTCTCCGTGTTTTCTGGCATCGGCGGTACACCGTGACGCAGCGAATTCTGCACATCATTCCCACGCTCGACCGCTCGGGTGCTGAGAAGCAGTTGACGCTGCTGGCCACGCGATTGGCCAAGGACCAGTTCGATGTGCATGTCTGCGCGCTGACGCGCGGCGGACCGCTATTGGCTCCGCTCACCGAGGCAGGCATTCCGGTCAAAGTGTTGGGTAAGTCCAGCAAGTTCGATCCGTCTGCCTTCTGGCGGCTCAAGCGGCATGTGCAGTCACTCGCTCCGCAGTTAGTGCAGACCTGGCTTTTTGCTGCCAATAGTTATGGTCGGGCCGCGGCGCTGGCGGCGGGCGTGCCTCAGATCGTGGCCAGCGAACGGTGTGTCGACCCTTGGAAAGTGTGGCACGAACTGACGATCGATCGCTGGTTGGCACGACGCACGGCGCGGATCATTGTCAATAGCTCGGGTGTCCGCGACTTTTACGTCGGCCACGGCATCGACGAGGGCAAATTCGTCCTGATTCCTAATGGTATTACGCCGGTCCCGCCAAGCCCAGTTTCGCGCGCGGACTTGTTGGCCGAGTTGGGCTTGCCGGCCGAGGCGCGGTTAGTGGGCGCCGTGAATCGTCTCTGGCCGCAGAAGCGCGTTAAAGATTTGATTTGGGCGGCCGACCTGCTGAAGGTCATCCGAGCGGACGTGCATTTGCTGGTGATCGGCGAAGGTCCACACCGCGATCGGTTGTTGCGTTTTCGGCGGCAGGTTTGCATTGAGGACAAAGTTCACTTTCTGGGGCATCGCGACGACGTGCCACGGCTCATGCCCCACTTCGACGCCCTGTGGCTCGGCAGCGAATACGAGGGATTGCCCAACGTCGTCATGGAAGCGATGAGCCACGCCGTGCCGGTCGTAGCCACAGACATCGCAGGCAATCGCGACTTGGTTGTTGATGGCGAAACCGGCTTCCTGGTCCCCCTGGGCGATCGGGCCGGCTTCGCCCGCCGCACAAACAAGTTGCTCGAAGATCATGAATTGGCGCGCCGCCTGGGCGAGGCGGGACGCCGCCGCGTGTTGGACGAATTCAGCGTCGACAAGATGGTCGCGCGGCACGCGGATCTGTACCGCGAACTATTGTCCTAGGGTGCGCAGTGCGCCAGCGGGGCGACACTCGTGGCGCTGCGAGCTGTTTGCTGGCTCTACGGACTGGCGATCCATGGACGGCCGCACGTGCTCTCGTTTAGTTGCTCAACGCTCGCGCGCGCGGCGTCCTGGCCGGTCCGCTCATCATTCGCGGCAGACCAGGCGATGATCGACGGATGGTGGGCGAGCCGCCTGCAGATAATCGGCGCCCAGGCCCGCGGCACCTGCTGCACGACCGCCACGTTAGCCCGATCGAGCGCTTTGTAGGACGCCTCGGGCAGAATCGCTCGCACGCCGATAATGGTGCCCGGCCGACTGAGCAAACCCTGCCAGACTTCCGCCTGTTCGTCGACAAAATCGAGCCACTCGAAATCGCCGGCACGAGCATAGACCAACATCGCGCGGCGCGGGTTTGCATCGTCTGCCTGCGGCGGCGCGGTCTCGACGACGGTTTGCCAGATCGCCGTGGCGCCGCGCAGCAACCGGACCTCGATCGGCGTCAGCACCGGCTCGTCGAGCATGTCGGGCCAGCTTGGCCAATCATCGGCCGGCGCCGTCAGAGCGAACGTCTCGCCGACGATGACTTCGGCAAACGCGACTTCGTACTCGCAGGCCGTCACGACGATCGACAACCGCTCCCCCGGCTTCTCGCTTTTGACTTCGCCGCGCACGCAGAGTTGCGTCGGCTCGCTCGGCTCGCAATAAATCGTCAGTCCCTCGACATGTGCGTCCGCGCGAATTTCCAAGCGCACGTCGCCGATAGGGCCTCCAGCAAGCCCCGCACGACCCGGACGGAGAGTCGTGTCGGACAGACCGTCTAGCGAGCTCGTCGGTTGCGGGCTCTCCTCGCCCTGGCCAGTTTTCAATGGGTGAGGCGGACCGAGACGGACATCGGCCTGCAATTCGATCTCGATTTCCAGCACGTTGCTCGGCGCGAGCAGGCTGGTAATGTCGCTTGCCGACGGCAGGGCATAGCCGTCGATCGTGCCCAGCTTGTGACCGTTGATCGCATAGTCGCCGCGAGCATCGACGCCATCGATCACCATCCACACACGCTCGGACGGATCCAAGTTCGTCGGCCGATTGAAGCGGCGGGTGTACCGCACCCGGCCATAGAATCCCTGGCCTAACTCGGCGCCCCAATCGGCCGGCAGCTGCGCGCGGCCCGCCGCCGGCAGGCCCGGTGGTTGCGCTTTGGTCGATTCACCAGTGCGTGTGGGAGTAGCCGTGCGGAGCCTAGGGGCGGGCGAAGATGGGTCCGCCGGTTCGATCAAGGTGTCGGTAGCGGCGAAGCGCACCAGAGGCTCGAAGTCCCACGGTCCACGCAGCCGAATAACGTGCGGATAAGACATGCCCTCAGTTTACCGCCCCGCGGCTAACTGCCCACTGGTGAGAAATCGGACGATTGCGATGTCCAATTTTTATTTTTGGGTGGCTGGGTCGAGCGACGCGAGCCCCCAGTTTGTCGCCAAAATCTGGGGGAGGCGAATACGCCGACCCCAGGCACCCATCGACCTTACAATCTTCCTGCGGTGAGAGATTCCCCAGCACCTGCCGAACACTGGGCGCGGCTGGCTGTCCGCCGATTGGCGCAAGTAAGGGAATCTGCCCGGCGCTACTGAATCGCCTGCCATCCGCTACCGACCATCAGCATTTTGCTATTCGGAGACGAACTCCTGAATGATCGTCACTTCGCGGATTTGTTTGCTATCAGGATCGAAGCAGCGAATCTTGACCTGAATGCCGCGCAACGGAGCCGTATACGGCGGCGGCGCCTCGAGCTCGCCCGGGTCATCAACAACGCCATCAGCGTTATCGTCGACTCCATTGGTCCCTTGGTCGATGATGTTACGTCCGAGGCCGTCAACGTATGGGTTGCCGCTGATATCGGCGAAGTTCGCGCCGTCCTGATCGATCCCGTCGTGTTCGTAATACCACGAGCCCGTATCGTAAACCGCCGCCGCTGGGATGCGCACTCCATTGGTGTTGAGGAGATAGGCTAAGGTGATGTCACGCTGAAAAGCGTCGAGCCGAGATCGCGGATCGCCGGGGCCGAAAAACGAATTGGCCGTCGAAGCGGTCGATGTCGAACCCCCTCCGTACACCGTCGGCATCACCCCATATTGAAGGAAAAGGTTGAGCGCGGTCGCGTAGTTGGGATTGACTGAACTTAACGTGAAGGGGAACAAGGCGGGAACAGGTGTGGTGGCCTGGGTCCCGGTGGCGAGAAGTTGCAACGCTGGGCCGGGCAGCGACGTCACCGGATTCCCGGCCGCTGCGAAATACGAGACGATCGACGCATAATAATTCAGATCAACATACGCCCCCTGCGATACAAGCGCGTAACTGAAATTGCCATTCTGCATCACGTAGTTGAAGACCGCTTGCGGATATCCCGGATCGCCTGGCGCAAACGCTGCCGTGTTACTGTTGGCATCCGTCAGGGAAATTGTCCATGCCGTCGGGTCCCAAACCCGCACGTCGAACGACAGGACGTTCGTCAGCATGATGTCGTCCGCAAGCCGTGCGCTGAGTTGGCTGTTTTGCTGATTCGGAAAAAAGCTCAGCGTTCCCGTCAAAGGGTCAACAACGCCTGTGCTTGGGCTGGCGCTGTTCGGGGACATGGTGGCATTGAATGGCGGGTTGGGATTATCCCAGGCATCGAATAATTCGGGGGTACCTCCCGTCCCCGTCGAACCCAGGACGACCTGTTGCGCGAGCGGGTTTGTCAGGTCGACTGTGCCTGGCAGAAACCAAAATGGCGACGAGCATTCACTCAGCGTGGGTAGTCCCAGCCGGCCTGTCGTCAGCGTGCTGCCAACTAAAAGTGGGTTCGGGTAGCCATAGGGAGTGCTACTGTAAAAAATTCCCCAGCCGCGCATGTCGTGCGGCCAACCATAGGGAGAATTTGACGGAGTGCCTCCACTGTAATTCACCACCATGGGACGATGGAACAAGCGATTTTCGCGACTCGTCAGGTCGCTTAGCGAGTTGGCCGTGATCGAGAACGACGGCGGTGCGGGACTGAGATCGAATGCAAGGCTTCCGGACACGGCGCCCGTTGCCCGGACCGATAAGTCGCACATTCCGTAGAAACTTCGTGGCTGAATATAGGTAGGCGTTGTGTAAAAAGGGGGTCCGCCGAGGTTGTTGGGCTGCGGGACAGCATTCAAGCCGTTGAGATCCGGCCGCACCAGCAACTGGCGGCGATAGAGCGTGGTACCGCGGATGAACCACGCCACTTCGGCAACTTGCGATTGAATGGTTGTATCAATGTTCCATAGCGCCGTGGGATCGTGGTACCGTCCATGGAAAGGTTCATCCTTGGCGCGGGTCGTGAAGAGCAGTATGTCGTCGTTGTCGCCAACGGTTGAGTCCGTGCTTGAGTTCCCCACCTCATCAAGCACAAACGTGGTATTGGCGCTTGTGCCATAGAGATAGTTCGGACTCACGCTGATGTTGTAAAAGGGAGACAGCCTTCCCGCCGGCCCGTCGATGACCTCGAAGTACCCCTCGCCATATTCAGGCCGGCGCGGGGGGAGCATCTGGGCGGTGACGCCGGACAGGTCGACTTGCAAACGGTTCTTGGCCGTGCGCAGTTGGTCGGTCATGTCCATCGTGGCGTGGCTATTCGACACGCCCGTGCCGATCGCGCCGAAGATCGTCACCACGATCCCCATCAGGATCAGCGTCACCACCATCGCCACCAGCACTTCAATCAGCGTGAAGGCCGTTCGGAGCGGATTGTCTTCCGAAGATAACTCCGCAGGTGCGCCAAAAGTCGCCGTATCCGCACGATGCCGATCGCCCATTGCGGGCACACATGCCCGTCCATCGTGTGCGCGGCGGAGACCACAAACGACGAAATGAGTACGAAAAGCGGGCCGGTGCATGCTCTGCTCCACGTGCGCTCGTGCGGCGCTCGAAATGAAACCTCTTGCCCGTCAGTCCGCTGGCCCGCGCTAACCGTGGGCAGGTCTCGCAGAGACAGAAAAGCGGTTCTGGCAACCGCGCCTCTGGAAGTGTCCCGACGTGAACCTACTTAACAATACTATTGCACTCCGGGCGGCGGTGCCTGTCAAGCGATCTGTGAATTGGGCATTTGCTTGACGGCCCGATTTTGCGCGGCGATCATGCAGGTTCGCAATCGATTTGGACCTGCCTGGCGGAGAATTCTCAATGCCGCGATTTGCCGGGGTTCCGTCCGTGTCTTTCCGCGTTTCTACCGAACCCGAACCCACCGCCGGACGTGCTTTTCGGGCAATCGTTCCGCTGGCGGCCATCATGCTTGTCGGGCTGGGCGCTACGATGGTGCTGGCCCAGCCGCCGGCCGAAAATACCGCGGCGCCGGTCGCGGCCGGCACCACTGCTACGGCTGCTACCGCTGCGACATCTCCTGCCGGACCGGCCGCCTTTCTGGCCGCCGCCGCCAAGGCCAAACAAGTGGGGCCGCTGCCGGGCCATTCCACTCACGGAGAAGCCTTTGACGATGGTCCGCGGCAAGCCGCCTATCAGATGGGGGGCACGGGCCGGGTGCACCTGCCCATCACGAGCGCGGTGGCTGGCGTTCAGCAGCTTTTTGACCAGGGGGTGGGCCAGTTGCACGGATTTTGGTACCTCGAAGCCGAACGTTCGTTCCGACAAGCCGCCACGCTCGACCCACAATGCGCGATGCCGTATTGGGGCATGGCGATGGCGAACACCAATAACGAGAAGCGCGCCAAGCACTTCATCGCGAAGGCTGTCGAGCGCAAGGCGCAGGCTAGCCCACGCGAGTCGCTGTGGATCGACGCGCTGGCGAATTACTATGCCGTGGCGGACAAGGACAAAGAGAAAGGCGACGACAACAAAAAAGACAACGCCAAAAAGGACAACGCCGACAACAAGACCCGCCGCCGCGATCTGGTTCGCGCGCTCGAGCAAATCGTGCAGGACTATCCTGACGAGCTGGAAGCAAAAGCCTTCTTGGCCGTGCAGATTTGGGAAAATGGCAGCAAGGGATTGCCGCTGAACAGCCACCAGGCCGTCGACGCATTGCTCGCGCAGGTGTTTGCTGCCGAACCCATGCATCCGGCGCATCATTACCGCATTCACTTGTGGGACAAAGAGAAACCGCTGCGGGCCATCGAATCGGCCGCGCGCTGCGGAGAGGCGGCGCCCTCGATCGCTCATATGTGGCACATGCCGGGGCATATCTACTCGGGCTTGCACCGTTATGCCGAGGCGGCCTGGCAGCAAGAAGCCTCGGCCCGCGTCGATCACGCCCACATGATTCGAGATCGTATTCTGCCGGATCAGATTCACAATTACGCGCACAACAACGAGTGGCTGATTCGCGATTGGGTTCACGTGGGCCGCGCCCACGATGCCGTGGCGCTGGCCAAGAACATGATCGAGCTGCCGCGCCATCCGGAATTCAACGTCTTGAAAAAGTCGAGCAGCTCGAAGTACGGCCGGGAACGGTTGTTTGACGCACTGTCGCGTTACGAGCTATGGACAGAGCTCGTGCAATTGGCCGATTCACCCTATTTAGAGCCCACCGATATCCCAGACGAGCAGGTCAAGCGGTTGCGGGCCTTGGGGGTCGCGCACGTCGCGCTCGAGAATGTTGTCGCCGCCAAGGAGCAAGTTGCGGCGCTCGAGGCGATGCTTGCCAAGGTCAAGGCCGAACAGCAAACGGCGGGCGAAGAAGCCGAGAAAAAAGCCCGCGACGAGAAAAAATCGGACGAGGACGTGACCAAGGCCAAGAACGACGCCATCGCCAAACGGGCCGACGACATCAAGGAGATCGAATCCGCGTTGGCTGAAATCGCCGGTCGCCAGAAGCTGGCCACCAAGGATTACGAGGGAGCGAAAGTCGAGCTGGCCAAAGTGGACGACCTCGACAACGCTTTTCAATCGCAGATGGCGCTGCTGACCGGCGACGCCCCCCGTGCCGAACAATTGGCACGCGAGGCCGTCGAACGGGCCGAGGGGGAGGCGTTGTCGCTGGCTAACTACGCCGACATTCTGTGGCGCGCGGGCAAGACCGCAGAGGCCAAGACTGAATTCGAGAAGCTGCGCGCGTTGAGCGCGCCATTCGATCTCGATGCGGGCCCGTTCAAGCGCTTGAGTCCCATCGCGCAGGACCTCGGCCTCGCCGAGGATTGGCGCGTGCCTGTGACCACGGCGGCCGACTTTGGCGCCCGTCCGCCGTTGGATAGTCTTGGCCCGCTGCGTTGGAGTCCGCGGCCGGCCGAGCCCTGGTCGCTGGCCGATGCCGAAGGGAAGCCCATCTCGTTACAGGACTATGCTGGCAAGCCGGTGATCGTCGTTTTCTATCTCGGCTTTGGCTGTTTGCACTGCGTCGAGCAGTTAAAGGTGATCGAGCCGATGACCGGGGACTTCGCCGCGGCCGGCATCTCGCTCTTGGCCATCAGCACCGAAACCGCCGATCAGTTGCGGGCAGGACTCGCCAAACGTACAGCAGCCGAGGGGACGCCAAAGCTGCCGATCATTGTTGATCCCGCGATGCAGGTTTTCCGTCAATATCGCGCTTACGACGATTTCGAAGGGGCGCCGTTGCACGCCACGTTCCTGATCGACGGGCAGGGCCTAGTCCGCTGGCAGGACGTCGGCCCCGAGCCTTTCATGGACATGAAGTTCCTGCTCGGCGAATCGCAACGGCTGCTCTCATTGCCTCAGCAGTGCCAGGGAAGCAAAACCATACTCAGTAAGCACGAGCCGTAGCGGGCGCGATTGCTGTCCCTACTGCGCTACTTTTTCTCGGCCGCTGGCGGCTCGGCCAGCTTGGCTCCCTTTTTCAGGCAATACAGCCGGGCTGCCGTGCGCAACAGCATCTTGTCGCCGACAATGGCCGGCGTCGCCATGCACATGTCGTCTTCGGCCAGGTCGTTGGTGCGCACGATCTCGAACTCGCGCCCGGCCTTGATGACAAAGGTCTTGCCGTCTTCGTTCGCGCAAAAGATCTCGTCATTGTAGGCCCAGGGGCTTGATGTGAAGGCTTTGCCCTCGGGCAGACGTTGCTTGTCATAGATCATCTCGCCGGTCAGCGAGTCGAAACAACTGAGGAATCCACGATCCATCAGCACGTACAGCAATCCCTTGTAGATAATCGACGTAGGATTGTACGGCGCGCCGTCTTTCTGGCACCACACGATGAAGTCGTTGCTCGTTTGGTCGTCGGCCAGGCTGATATCGCCTGAGGCTCCGGGCTTGATTGCCAACAGCGGCTTTTTCTTGTCCATCACATAGCCCGAGCTGACGTAAAGCAAACCGTCTTTGGCGTACGGCACCGCGATGGTGATCGAGGACATGCCGCCAAACTCGTACAGCAAGTTGCCGTTGAGATCGTAAGAGCGCACCTTCTTGGTGCCAGGGGTAATGATCTCGGTGCGGAGATCGTTCTCCCAGATGAACGGCGTCGCCCAATTGCTCTTCTCGTCACGCTCGACGCGCCATATCTGATCGCAGGTGGCGGCGTCGAGACAAGCCAGGTACGACTCTTCCTCGTTATCGTTGACGATGTACAGGCGATCCTTGTACAGCACCGGCGAAGCGGCCGTACCCCAGCCCAATCGCGTTTTGTGCGGCGTCCACTTCTGGCTCCAGATTTCGCGACCATCCATGTCGAAACAAAACACACCCAGGTTGCCGAAGTAGGCGTACACGCGCTTGCCATCCGTCACGGGCGTTTCCGACGCGAAGCTGTTCTTGAGGTGGATCGAAGCTTCGGGCGGACCTTCGTGAACCAGCTTGTCCCACAGAATGCTGCCGGTGTTCAGATCCAGGCAGAAGACCTTCCACTGATGCGGCGTCTCGGGGGGCTTGGGACGATCGCCACCGAAGTACAACCCCTTCTTCGGGGCTTCGGACTCTCCGACATTGATCACCGCGGTCAAGAAGACCTTGTTCCCCCACACGATAGGCGACGACCAGCCGCGCCCCGGTAGGTCGGTCTTCCACAGTACATTATCCGTGGTGCTCCAGGAGTCGGGCAGGTTCTTGGGATCGGTTTCGGGAATACCTAAGGATTTCGCGCCACGAAACTGCGGCCAATTCGGCGTGTCGTCGGCCCGCGCCGCAGTATCAATAAACGCCGACCCAACGAATAATGTCAGGCAAAGTCCTGGGAGCATGAGACACATCGTGGCCCGCAACAGAATGCGTTTCATGGAACCGGCTCCTCGCGTGGAATGGAAAGTTGCAGCCGTGGCGATAGCAGCCACCGAAAGCGTACGTCGTCGAACGGTCCTTGGCGGTGACCACCGCAAGCAAAAAGTAAGTGCCCGCGAACGGGGCAACCTGCCGTAGTTTATGCGGCACACAAACGCCGGACAACGGATGCGCCCGCCGAGGGCGAGCAGGGCCGAGCCGCAGCGAAGGAAAAGTCGGAGAAAATCGGGCCAGGACATGACTTGCCGGAGACAACCGTTTGCCACGAGACACCCGGGCAGCACGCCGCAAGCAGCACGCCGCGCGGATCAATCGCCGGTGCGGTGGCGGACGATGTCCCCTTCCACCATATAGATCACGTCCTCGGCGATGTTCGTGGCCATGTCGGCCAACCGTTCCAAGTGCTTCGAGGCCGAGAGCAGCCGCATGTACAGCTCGAAGCGTTCCGGATCCTGGCGGATCTGCGTTTCGATGCGGTCGCGAATGATGCGCTGCATGGCGTCGACTTCGTCATCGTCATCCCGAATCTGGCGGGCAATGAGCGTGTCGCGATTCACCAGGGCATCCAGGCTGCGGCGCACCATCGACTGTGCCTTCGAGGCCATGCTGCGGAACTCGGCCGGCAGGTCAATCCGCTCGTGCGAGGCCAGATAGGCCACGCGCTTGGCAATGTTGCGGGCCAGGTCCCCCATCCGCTCCAGGTCGTTGTTGATCTTCAACACCGCCACGACAAACCGCAGATCGGCCGCCACCGGCTGGTAGAGTGCCAAGACTTTCAGGCATTCTTCCTCGACGTCGACCTCCATGCGGTCGATCTCGGAATCGCGCTCGATGATGCTGCGGGCCAAATCGCCGTTGCGATTCACCAGTGCCGAAATCGCTTTGGCAATGGCATCTTCAACCAGCGTCCCGACGAGCAGGATCTTTTCCTTCAGGACTTCGATCTGGCGCTGCAAGTGTTTCGACATGGCGGGCGTGCATCATCCAAAGCGGCCGGTAATGTAATCCTCAGTTTCTTTTAACTGCGGCTTGGTGTAAAGGTCACTCGTCAGCCCGTACTCCAAAACACGCCCCATATACATGAATGCCGTGTACTCGCTGGTGCGCGACGCCTGCTGCATGTTGTGAGTCACGATCAGCACCGAATAAGTGCCGCGCAACTCTTGAATCAGGTCTTCGATCTTGCCCGTGGCGATCGGGTCCAAGGCCGAGCAGGGTTCGTCCATCAACAGCACCTCGGGCTCGGCGGCGATGGCCCGGGCTATGCACAATCGCTGCTGCTGGCCGCCAGACAGGCTGAGCCCGCTTTCGTGCAAGCGATCTTTGACTTCGTCCCACAAGGCCGCGCCCTGCAGGCTGCGCTCGCAGACTTCGTCAAGCACGCGGCGATCCCGCTCGCCATCGATCCGCAGGGCATAGACGACGTTTTCGTAAATGCTCATCGGAAACGGGTTAGACTTCTGGAACACCATGCCCATCCGCTTGCGCAGCTCGATCACATCGACGCCGGGGCCGTAGGTGGAATCGCCGTTGAGCCGCATTTGTCCTTGGATGCGCACGGTTTCGATCAGATCGTTCAGTCGATTCACCGACCGCAGCAGCGTGGATTTGCCGCAGCCCGACGGACCAATCAACGCGGTCACCTTGCCGCGCGGGATCGGCAGTGAGATGTTGAACAGGGCCTGCTTGGCTCCGTACCACAGGCAGAAATCCTTGACCTCGAGCACGGGTACTTCGGCCGCCACTGAGGGGTGGATCACGGAATCGACCTTCTCACCGCGGGCGATGCTGGCCAATCGGCCGCTGGCCAGCGGCGCGCTCCGCTCCGGCGCAATCGGGGCACCCGCCGGCGCCATGGGACGTTCCTGTGGCGGCGTTGGCGGCGCCACCCGCACGGGATCGAGAGGTTCGGAAAGTGTCACTGCAAGATACTCCGCTTAGGCGTGGCTGACTCCGAATCGCTTGCGCAAACGATTTCGCAAGCGAACCGCGGTGATATTCAGCACCGCTATGATCACGATCAACAACAGCGCCGTCGTAAACACCATCGGACGGGCCGCTTCGCTGTTCTGGCTATGAAAACCTAAATCGTACAGATGGAATCCCAAGTGCATGAAACTGCGCTGCGGGTGTACGAACGGAAAAACACCGTCGATCGGCAACTCGGGGGCCGACTTCATGGCTCCTACCAGCATCAAAGGGGCCACCTCACCGGCCCCGCGGGCGATCGCCAATATCATACCGGTCATGATACCCGGCAGCGCCCGTGGCAGGACAATCCGCCAGATCGTTTGCCATTTGCTTGCGCCGCAAGCGTACGAACCCTCGCGCATCGAGCCCGGCACCGCGGCCAGGGCCTCTTCGGTGGTGACGATCACCACGGGCAGCGTCAGTAGCGCCAGGGTAAGGGCCGCCCAAAAGATTCCCCCCGTACCAAACGTGGGAGTGTTCTCGGCCAATGAAGTGGAGAACAGCAGCTGGTCGACCTGCACGCCGACCACGTAGCAAAAAAAGCCCAGCCCGAAAACGCCAAACACGATACTGGGCACGCCAGCCAGGTTGTTGATCGCAATCCGCAGCAGACTTACCATCACTCCGCTATGGGCGTACTCACGCAGGTAAAGCGCCGCCAGAACGCCGAAGGGGACCACGGCGATCGACATCAGCAGAGTCATTGCCACGGTGCCCCAGATGGCCGGGAAGACGCCCCCCTCGCTGTTGGCCTCGCGGGGATCGTCGGCCAGGAACTCGCCCCAGCGCGACAAGTAAACGCCCAGCTTCCCAGACCAACTGGCACGGTTCGGCGTGTAAGCTCGCACGATCTGTTCCAGCGGCAGAATCTTTTCCGTGCCGTCGGCCGTAACGAACCGCATTTGATAGCGGGCGTTCTCGGCGTCGAGCGCCGCGATCTGCGCGGTGATGCGCTGGTTCTCAGCAGCTTCCCATTCGGTGGAGCGTGCTTGTTCCTCTTCGGCCGCGCGATACTGGGAAGAGTCTTTGCCATGCGCCACTCGCGCCGCGACGACCGCCAGCCGCCCAGCGTTCTTGTGTCGATTCACCGCGCCCAACTCGTGCTTGGCCAGGGCCACACGCTCGCGATGCCGTTGCAGAACCGCCGGATGGAACTCGTGAAAGCTTTGCCACGACTCTTCCGGCGAAGTGGCCACTTCGCGACCGTCTACCAATACTGCTTGCGGGGTGCCATAAAAGCGGCCCCAGGTCAAACGCTCGACGGCGACGGCCCAGGCTGGCGTCGTCTCGTTGGTAACGAGCGCCTCGTCGATCCAGCGAAAGTGCGTTGCCGTCAAATCATAATTGCCGGTGCGCACCAAGCGCCGCGCCGCCAGGCCGTCGGTCTTGTCGATCTCGGCACGAATCCGCGCGGCGCTATCCGCTGGCATTTCGGCCAACGATTGCTCGCTGGGACGGTAGAACTCGTGCGAGGCGATTTCGCCCATCAACACCTGACCGTCGGCCGTGTGCAATTGCACGACCGGCGCCGGCCAAAATGTCGACAACCCTCGTCCCAGCACTAGTATTAGCAACCCAGCGATCATAGCCAGCGCCACGGCCAGCGCCCCGCCGGTCAGCCAGATCATCGGTTCGCCATTGGCCAGCAGTGTGCTGCCAGAGCGGACGCGGCGCGGTCGGGCCGATGTTGCCGGAGCGGGCAACGAGCTGGGGGCGTCGGGCAAAGTGAGCTTAGAGCTCATAGGCCCTCCGACGAAACCGCAGCCTGACCGCTTCGGCCACAGTGTTGACCAGAAACGTAATCGCGAACAATGCCAACGCCGCCACGAACAACGTGCGGTAATGGGCGCTGCCTTGCACCGCCTCGGGCAGTTCCGTGGCGATGCTGGCCGACAAAGTTTGAAATCCGTTGAAGATATTCCAGTCCATGATGGGCGTGTTGCCGGCAGCCATTAGCACGATCATCGTTTCGCCGACGGCGCGGCCCAATCCGATCATGACCGCCGAAAACAAACCGCTCATCGCGGTCGGTACAATCACGCGCACGGCGGTTTGCCAAGGCGTGGCACCCGCGCCCAGCGATGCCGAGCGCAAATGCCCCGGCACGGTCGACAGGGCATCGTCGGCGATCGTGTAGATGATCGGAATGATCGCGAACCCCATTACGAAGCCCACCACCAGCGCATTGCGTTGCACATACGTGTTCAGCAGGAATCCGCGCGGGTCCAGATCCAGCGAATCGAGCACCAGGGCCACCGCCACCGCGCCGGCTACAGTGACAGAGACAGCGGCCAAAAACTTCAGCAGTTCGACGATCGCCCGCTTGCCCCGACTGGCGCCGCGCAAAGCATTCCGCAGCGTCGGGTTTACGCGCCGCGTCAGCAGTAGCGCCGTGGCGAGTGCCGAGAGGGGCAGGAACATGATCATCCACCCACCCGTGCCGCTGCCGGACTGGCCGTCGAGCCAGGATCGCAAGTCGCTGCCAAACAGGGCGCGCTCAACGAGCGGTCCCACCCGCGCGGACAATAGCACTCCAACCGGCAAGGTGGCGCAGATAAATGCGAACCGCCACCGCGCGAGCAATAATCCCCACCGCGCTGGCAAAAGCTGCCACAGGTGAGCCGCTAACAAGTACGTGAGCGGAATCATGAACACGCCGGCCAGCACCGCGGGAATCACCCCTTCGACAAAAGGAGCGATCACTAGCGCCGCCACGAAGCCCAACACCACGCTCGGCAGACTGGCCATCATTTCGATAGCAGGCTTGATGCGCGCCTTGGCGCGGGCGTGCAAGAACTCACTGGTGTAGATAGCGGAAAGTAGCGCCAGCGGCACGGCAAACAGCAGCGAATAAACCGTGGCCTTGATCGTGCCAAACACCAGCGGCAGCATGCCCAATTTCGGCTCGAAATCGTCCCCTCCGCCGGAAGACTGCCACACATTTTTCGGCTCGTCGTATCCTTCGTACCACACGGCCTGAAACAGCGCCGCCGCCGAGACCTCGGGGAAACCGGCCGCCAACGGCCATTCCAGCAACGCCTGGGACGAAACGCCGATAATGCCGTCTCCCTTGGGCGATAGTGCCACCAGCCGCAGGGGTTGTGCATCGCCGGCCGATGTTTCGACCAGCGGGCGCTCGCTTGTTACGTGAAAGACACGCAAGCCGCCGTCCGCGTAACCTACGGCCAACAGCCGGGCACGCGCCGAAGAAGCCAGCGAGGAAACGGCCGCTCCGGCGCCCGGCAGCTCGTGGGCCTGGACCAGTGTCGTACCATCGGGCGTGCGCGCGTCCGCCGGCTTGGTGGGGAACCACGCGCGCACCCGGCCCAGCGTATCTCCCACGGCCAGCGTGGTCTTGCCCGACAAGAATTGCACGGCGGTAATGGTCTGATCCGGTTCGGCGAGCAGGTCCAGCTCTTCGGCCAGGCGCGGCTTGGCCAGATCGCGCAAGTCGTATCGCAACAAGTGACCGTCGTTCCAAATCAAATACAGATTGTCGGCCTGTCCGGCCAGCATCAGGTATCGAGGAGGGCCGCGATCCGCATCCGGCGTATAAGGCACCGCCGCGCTGACGACGCTCGACTCGGACGATTCGCGTTGCAGACTTTGGCGCCGGCGCACGGCATGCACGGTCAACTGTCCGTCATCGCTGAGCAGGCAACAGACCCGGCCTGTCGGCCGGGATGTGCAATCGACGCGGGTCACAGTGGCGCCACCCACCGGTACGATCGCGTCACTCACGTTGGCGCGAACCGTTTGCAACCGCAACTGACCTTGCTTGGTGCGCGCGAGCAACCCTCCCGCATGCGTGGCCGATTTCCCCGCGGTCAGGTCGTGCAGTTCATTAGGCAGATCCGCCTGGGCGGGAAAGGTAGTGGAAAAACCGAGCTTGATGGTGCGTACCGAACCGTCGGCGAAACCGCACACCGCTTCACGGCCGGCGACGCCAAAGTTCCATGCCGTCGGGGCCGCGTCTGGAAACAGCGCGCGCTCGGCAATGACTTCGCCCGTATCCAGGCGATACGATTGTAGTTGGCCGTCTGAATCCATGGCCCAGCCGAGCGAACGATAATCGTCGGCCTCGGTATGCAGGCAGGTCGTCACAGACGGCGCGACTTCGACCCGCCGCGCCGAACCCACACTGGCAGGCAGGAACAGCGGCACGACCACCCACACCAGAAAGATGCACACCGTCGAAACTGCGACGACCGTGCCGATGCCGCCGACCGCGATCAAGCCGCGCGCCAGCCTGTCGACGATCCGCACACTACGGCGCGTTCCGCGATGACGCTGGCGGCCGGTAAACGTCTTGGCGGTGCTCATCGAATCTCAATTATCGGGCCGGCGGTCGATCCATCCCTTCCGACCGGGCCAGTGTTGCTTCTCTGCCTGGGATGGCCGTCACTCGTGACGGTCAATTCCCCAGGTATCCTAGTCCATTCACCACGGTTTCCTTCCACTTTACGGGTGCCATGCCCACGCCTGCGCCGGCATGGCACCGAGGTACGTTTGGGCATCGCGCACACTGCGTGTCGCCGCGGCACCGGATATTGAACAAGCAAAAAATGAGTTGCCATACTATTCCGCCAACCCGACGCTCGCCAAAGCGTTTTGAGCGATTTGTGGCGTCACCGGATAGTAACCATCTTTCACAACATCGCTTTGTCCTGCCGCGCTATACACATATTTAATGAATTCCTGGCGCAACGGATCCATCTGGCTGCCAGGTTTGTAGTTCACGGCAATCCACAGGAACCGTGCCAATGGGTACTCGCCCGTCAGCGCGAATTGCGGCCGTGGCGGCACAGCCGAAGAAGCATCATCGACCGCCAAAGGAACGGAACGCACGTTCGCCGTCGCGAATCCAATGCCGCTATAGCCAATCGCGCTCGTGTCAGCGCCGATGGCCTGCACTACCGACGAGCTGCCGGGCAGTTCGATGACCGACTCGCGATAGTCGCCGCCAAACAAGGCGTTTTCTTTGAAATAAGCGTAGGTGCCCGAAGCGGCATTGCGACCGTACAGGCTGATCGCCCGATGTTGCCATTCGCCGGTCAGTCCCAAATCGCCCCAGGTGCGAATGGCGCGGCGGAGGCCCCCCTTGCGATGTTGCGAGTACATCGCATCGAGTTGCGGTAGCGTTAGATGCGGGATCGGATTGTCACGGTGCACATAGACTGCCAGCATGTCGATGGCCGCCGGCAGCAACACGGGCTTATAGCCGTATTTGGCGTCGAAGGCGTCGATCTCGCTGGCCTTCATGTCCCGGCTCATGGGTCCGAAAGTGGCCGTGCCGGCGATCAAGGCCGGCGGCGCCGTGGACGAACCCTTTCCTTCGATCTCGGCCCGCACGCTGGGGTAATATTGCTTGAACCCTTCGGCCCACAATGTCATCAGGTTGTTCATCGTGTCGGAGCCAACGCTCTTGATCGATCCCGACACGCCCGCGACGGGCAGATAACCCGGTAGCGCCGGATCAACAAGTGCGGCGGTCTCCGCGGCAGCGGCGACGGTAGATTCCGTTGCGGCTTGTAACCGTCCGTTATCCTCGGCTCTCGATGTTGCTGCACACACGCTAAGTGCTATCGCCAGCGCGAGCGTCGACACCGGAGGCAGCGAGAGCGATGGATTCATCCGGCAGAGCATGACACGGGCTCAGAGTGTGTCGACCGAGCGCTGGAAAAGCGCGTAGCCAAGGTAGGCGATGGCGACCGCCATCTTAGAGGTCAATTGTTAGGATTTGGTTAGCGAATGGCTGACATCGAGCCGAAAACCGGACCATTCCGCCAACCTACGGGTGGCCTTTCCCCCCTCAGACCGGGGTGGCCCGCGCGTCTTGGGGAGCATGCAACAGCGGCAAATGGACGCGAAATACGCTGCCAACCCCCGGCGTACTCTCGACGGTGATCCGGCCCTGATGGGCTTGGACAATATGTTTGACGATGGCCAGCCCCAGGCCCGTCCCCCCCAGCTTGCGGCTGCGGGCCCGGTCGACGCGATAGAACCGCTCGAAGAGCCGCGGCAGGTGCTCGTCGTCGATTCCGCAGCCATGGTCGGTGACGGCAATCGTGACTTCGTTGTCGCTCTCGACTGCGATGATCAGAACTTCGGAGCCCGACTCGCTGTATTTCAGCGCGTTATCGACCAGGTTCGTGATCGCCTGCTCCAAAAGCGGCGAATTGATCTGCGCGCAAAGATCATCGCCGCATTCGACGCGAATGCCGATTTCGCGCTGCGCGGCCTTGGAATGGCAATCGTGTAGCACGGCTTGCAGCATGTCCTTGATCGCGACGCGTTCGACGACCAGATCCGCGGCTCGTTCGCTTTGCTCGATCTTCGACAGGCTGAGCAGATCTTCGATGATGGCGTTCAAACGATCGGCTTGCGTGGCGACGATCCTCAGGAACCGGTCGGCATCGACGGGATTCGTAATCGCGCCGTCCAGCAGCGTCTCGACGAATCCCTTGATCGAAGTGATGGGCGTCTTCAATTCGTGCGAAACGTTGGCGACAAAATCCCGGCGAATGGTCTCCAACCGGCGAATGTGCGTCACGTCGCTCATTACGATCACGGCGCCGATGCCGCCGCGGTGATATTGATCGCGCAGCGCCGTGCCGCGAATTTGCAAGACGCGATCCGGATCGCCGTGCAAGATCACGTCGTCTTCGATGGCCTGATCGCTGGCCAATACCCGATCGGCAAATCGGCGCAGGTCAGGATTCCGCACCACCTCGTGCAGGCTTCGGCCGAGCGGGTTGGCAAGCGTGTTTCCCACTAGCGCCGCGGCGGCCTTGTTGAGCGTGATCACGCTTTGATGGGCGTCGATCGCCAAGACCCCCTCGACCATGCTGGAAAGCACCGCCTGTTGCTCGTTGGTCTGGCGTACGATCGTCTGCAACCGCTCTTGCAGCTGCGACGCCATTTGATTTAGCGCCCCGGCCAGGCCGGTCATCTCTTCCGAGTCGCCCGCCGCCAGCTTGTAGGCCAGATCGCCC
>DASXEJ010000027.1 GCA_036490175.1 Pirellulales bacterium
GCGACCGTGCGCACTTCGACCTTCAATCCTAGCCGCAATCGCAGCTCTTCGGCCACGCGACCGGGCTGGTCGAGATGGTCTTCGATTTCGACCAGCAGTTGGTCCATCTCGGCCACTTTGTGCGCGGTGAGCCGATATTCCGGCACCTCGGGAAAGCTGCGCAGGATCTGTTCGATGGCGCTGGGGAATACATTCACGCCACGTACGATCAGCATATCGTCGGCCCGCGCCAGGACGCCCCCTTCGAGCAGGACGAAACCCACTGGACGGTCATGTTGCCAAGAGGGCCGAACTAAATCACCTGTACGATACCGCACGACCGGGCACCCGGGCCGCCCCAGCGTGGTCAGCACCAACTCGGAAAGCTCTCCTTCGTGCGCCGGACCGCCCGTATCAAGCGACAGAAACTCGGCGATGAACTGGCTTTCGTTGATGTGCAGTCCGCTGCTCTCTACGTCGGCAAAGCCCCATGGTCCTACTTCCGTGGCCCCCGCGTGATCGAAGACCTGGGCCTGCCAGGCGTCCTCGATTCGCCGTCGCACGGCGGGAATCGAACCTCCTGGTTCGCCGGCCAGGATCAGTATGCGGACCGGGAGAGCGCCTGTGTCAATTTGTCGCTCGCGCGCAACCTCGGCCAGGTGCAAGGCGTAGCTGGGCGTGCAGAACATCACGGTCGCCTGGCTGGTGCGCAGCAGTTCCAACCGCGCGAGCGAATTCATACCGCCCCCCGGAACCACCAAGCAGCCGCGGGCAATCGCCGCGTCGTGGGCGCTCCAAAAGCCGACGAACGGTCCGAACGAGAATGCCATTACAGCGACGTCTTGGTGCGTGACCCCGGCGGCATCGAGGATGTAGTTCCAGCAGGTGATCCACCACTGCCAGTCCTCAGCCGTGTCGAGCACCACCAGCGGTCGCCCGCGCGTGCCGGACGTCTGATGGAAACGGACGTATTGCTCACGCCGATACGTTAGATTGGCCGCGTAGCCGCCGCTGCCCGGCGCGCCGAGCAATTCGTCCTTGAATGTAAACGGCAGGTGGGCCAACTCGTCGAGCGACTTCAGCGGCAGCCGGGCGCTAGCGAACTTGGCCGCATAGAAGGCGTTGTCGGGCAGGATTTTTGCCAGCAACTCGTTCACACGATCAAGCTGATACTGATCGAGCGCGGCGGGATCGAGAGATTCCAATCTGCGACGTGTCTCGGGTGTGGTATCGGGCATGTAAGAATCATAAGTAGCGCTACCGCAGGTGACTAGCGGTTGCGGCACCACCTGACCTTACGGTAAGTTTGCCTTCTCTGCCCGACCGCCAACGCCGCGTTAGGCGCCCGCACGACGAAATCGCAGATTCCGCTGGCAGCGCCAATGCTCTTGACTCACGATAGTAGGCACCGGCCCAGTCGGCGCCGCCGCGGCTCGACCGAGCGTCTCTGGCGAAATCGTCCTGTTGTTCATTGTTCAAAGTCGTCACAGTCCCGCGTTGGAACGATCAACTTATGTCGACTGCTCCCCGCAAGACCGCGCTGCTGATCATCTTTCTGACGGTCTTTATCGACTTGTTGGGTTTCGGCATCGTCCTGCCACTGTTGCCGATTTATGGCAAGGCGTTTGCCGAGAAGCACGGCTTCTCCGAGCATCAGATCGGCATAATCGTGGGGTTGTTGATGTCGAGCTTCTCGGCCATGCAGTTTGTATTCTTGCCGATCTGGGGAAGGCTGTCCGATCGGTTCGGCCGGCGGCCGGTCATCATTATGGGACTGGCGGGCTCGACGTTTTTCTATGCCATGTTCGGCGTGGCAACTATGTGGCGGAGCCTGGCCGGACTGTTCGTCACGCGAATCGGCGCGGGCATTGCCGGCGCCACGATCTCGACCGCTCAGGCCTTCATCGCTGATTGCACGCCCAAGAACGAGCGCGCCCGGGGGATGGCATTGATCGGCGCCGCCTTCGCGCTGGGGTTCACGGTGGGGCCTGTGCTCGGGGGCGCTGCACTGTTGGCGGGTGGAGACGTGGTTGCCAGTCCCTGGCCCGGTTTCCTGGCCGCGGCGCTGTCGGGCGGGGCTTTGCTGCTGGCCATTGCCCGCTTGCCGGAATCGCTCACCCGTGACAGCGAGAGTGCCGCGCGCAGTCTGTTCGATCGCACAGCATTGCAGGCCGCGCTGTCGCGACCGTCGATCGGGCTGTTGCTGGCGGCATCGTTCGTGGCAGTCTTGTCCTTTGCCAATTTCGAGTCGACCCTGTCGGTGCAGATCGAGCATTTGGTCGACAACAAGCGCGGCGAAAACGTCATGGACGAGATGGCAGACGTCTTGGAGCCCGCACAGGGCACCGCTGATCCGTCGGCTGTGGGCGCAGTGCCGGCCGGCGTCCGCTCCGGGGCGCTCGCGTGGTTGGCTTCAATCGGCGAACGACTGGGCTATGCTAGCGCTCAGGAGCTGACACTGTTTGTTATTCTGGTGACATTTACATACCTAGGAGTGATCCTCACCCTGGCGCAGGGGTTTCTCGTCCGCCGCTTGTCGGGCCGCTTGTCCGAAGGGGCGATGGCCGCCGGCGGTGCCGTGACGGCGATCGGGGGTTTTGTGCTGCTGGCCGTGGCCGCGCAGCGCAATGATTTCTCGTTATTGCTCGAGGCCATGGCCCTGGAAGTGATCGGCTTTGCCTTCGTCAATCCGTCGCTGCAATCCCTGCTGTCGCGCCGCAGCGATCCACGCGAGCAAGGAAGCATTCTCGGGCTGGGGCAAAGCATGACAACGCTGGCGCGCATTCTGGGGCCGGTGCTCGGCATGAGCCTGTTCGCCCGCCGCTCGGACTTTCCTTACTGGGCCGCGACTGGGCTGATGGTGCTGGGCCTGGTGATGATCGTGACGGCAGCCCGCAGCGGTAAGGATTTTGTAGAGTAAGGCGCGAGGAAGTAAGCGGCAGTATTCAATCGTCGGTCGTCAGTAATCCGTAGATCGCGGCTATCACCGAAGACGGCCGCACGATGGGCTGTGTCCTGCGCGCGAAGGTGTTGCCGGGTCGGCGCCGAGCTATTCGGCGGCGCCGCAACCACCGCCGCCTGGCGTCTCGACGATCAACTGATCGCCGGGCTGGGCCGTGAATTGGGCCTGGCTAGCAAGCGCTTCGCGCGTTCCGTCGGCGTGCACCAGCGTGTTGCACCCCAAAGCGCCCGCGGCGCCCCCCGCAAGACCATAGGGGGCGTACGGTCCGCGACGTTGCGAGAGGATGGAAACTTCGAGCGTGCGCAAGAATTCGATCCGCCGCACAACACCGTCGCCACCTCGATGGGCGCCCGCGCCTCCCGAGCCACGACGAATCGAAAATTCGTGCAGCCGCACCGGGTAGCGCTGCTCGAGCACTTCGGGATCTGTTAGCCGGGTATTGGTCATGTGCGTGTGGACGGCATCGGCACCGTCGCCGGCAGCGGTTGCGCCTGCACCGCCGCAGATGGTTTCGTAATAGCCAAACGTGCCATCGCCAAACAGCACGTTGTTCATGGTTCCCTGGCTGGCGGCCGCCACGCCCAGTGCGCCCAGCAGCACGTCGACCACGCGCTGCGACGTTTCGACATTTCCACCAACCATGGCCGCGCTTTGTTCGGGCGTGGCACCCGCAGTGGGATTGAGCAGGCACACGGGCAGCACGATCCGCACCGGAGCCAGCACGCCTTGATTGAGGGGAATATCTTCGTCCAGTAGCGATCGCAGCACATACATCACGGCCGCGGTGACGATGGCGCGATTGGCATTCAGATTACCAGCCAGCACCGGATCGGTGCCGCTGAAATCGATCGTCGCCTCGTCGCCGCGCACGTCGATCGTTACGGTAATGCGGGAACCGTCGTCCAAGTGATCGGAAAACCGATGCAGTCCGTTTGGCAATCGCGCCAGAGCGGCCCGCATCTTCCGCTCGGCAGCCCGCTGGATATGGCCCATGTAAGCCGTCACGACGGCGAGCGAATGGCGCTCGACCAGTCGTGCCAGGTCGCGGGCGCCTTGCTGATTCGCCGCGACTTGCGCCGCGACGTCGGCCAGGTTATCGGCAACCTTACGGGTGGGGTAGGGACCGGACTGCAACAACTTGCCAAGTTCGTCGAGCCGCGACTGGCCGGCGTCGACCAGCTTGAAATTGCTAATCAATGCGCCTTCCTCGGCCAGATTCTGCGAAAAGGGCGGCATCGAGCCCGGCACAATGCCGCCAATCTCGGCATGATGGGCCCGGCTGGCCGTGAAAAACAACAACTGTTTTCCGTCGACATCGAACAGCGGGGTGACGACCGTTACGTCTGGCAGATGAGAGCCGCCGCGGTACGGATCGTTGGTGACAAAAACGTCCCCCGCACGGATCGTGGGGTTGTCGGCCAGGACGCAGCGGACAGTCTCGCCCATCGCCCCCAGGTGAACGGGAATATGCGGGGCATTTACAACTAGATCGCCTCGCGCTGTAAAGACGGCACAGCTGAAATCGAGCCGCTCCTTGACATTAACGCTCGAGGCGGTGTTGCGGAGCGTGATGCCCATTTGCTCGGCAATGGCGGCAAATCGATTATTGAAGACTTCGAGCGTGGCCGGATCGCATACCGTCGTAGCGACGGCCACCCTGGGGTTTGCCACGTCCGCCGCGCCCGTAGCTGCAGCGGTCAACAACAATTCGCCACGTGACAACACCTCGCCACGCCAACCGGGATCAATGATGGTTGTCGACATTCCTTCGTGCACAAGGGCCGGCCCGCTAATGCAGTCCCCGGGACGTAATTGGGCCCGATCGAACACTCCGGCTGTGCATGCTTGCGCTTGGAAATAGATCGTCGCATTGTGTTCTGCCACGGCATCGTGCGGCGTGGCATGCGACGACCGTTGCTCGCGCGTCACGGTGGGACCGATAACTTCGACACGGACGGCGACGATCTCTAGGGCCCGCCCCTCGTGCCGATAGCCGTACAGTTTCTGGTGGGCCTCGGCATAGGCTTCGGCATAGGTGCCTGTCGAAGGCGCCGGAATGGTAAGCCACGCGTCCAGCCCTTGATATCGTAGGTCTAGCGCCGGACGTATTTCGACATGCTCGGCGGCCGCACCCTCGGCAAGCACCTCGGCGCGGGCGGTGGTGGCCATCTCGCCCATTTCGGTTTCGAGTTCCTGCAAGACTGCGTCCGAGTATGGCCGATAAACGCCGCGCACTGCGTGGCGGACGATGTCGGCCACGCCAATGCCGTAAGCGCTGAGGATTCCCGCATCGGGATGCAACAGCACCTGGCGGATTCCCAGTTCATCGGCCACGGCGCAACAGTGCTGGCCCGCGGCGCCTCCGAAGGCGACCAGCACGTACTCGCGTGGGTCGCACCCCTTGGCAATTGAAATCGATTGAATTGCCTTCACCATGTTAGCGTTGGCAACGCGCAAGAATCCGTCGCACAATTCGACGGGCGTATATTGCCGCGACGTGGCCTGACGGATTTCGCTAATCAGTGCGCCGAGACGAGCCTCGACAGCGTGCCGATCGAGCGGAAAGGGAAAGTGCGCAGGCAGAATCTTTCCCAGATAAAGGTTCACATCGGTTACCGCGAGCGGCCCACCCCGACCATAGCACGCCGGCCCCGGATCGGCACCGGCGCTTTGCGGACCAACCACGAGCTTCGCGCCGTCAAAATGGCAGATCGACCCGCCGCCGGCAGCCACAGTTTCGATCGAAATCATCGGCGCCACGACCCGTACGCCCGCCTTTTCGGTCTCGTACTCCAGTTCGAAGCGGCCGTCGAACCGCGAGACGTCGGTGCTGGTGCCTCCCATGTCGAAACCGATTGCCTGAGAGAAACCGGCCGCTTGGGCCACGCGCGAGAAGCCGACCACGCCCCCGGCCGGCCCAGACAGGATGCTGTCCTTGCCGACAAACTGCTCGGCCGCAACTAAACCCCCGGCCGACGTCATGATGCGCAGATCGGCCGCGGGCAGCGAGCGACGCAGTTGGCCGACGTAATCGCGCAGGATCGGATTGAGATAGGCATCCATCACCGTTGTGTCGCCCCGGGCGACGATCTTCACCAAGGGCGCCACGTGGCTGCTGACGCTGATTTCGGCGAATCCCACCTCCCGTGCGATTTGAGCCACCAGCTCCTCGTGGTCGGCAAACCGATACGCGTGCAGCAGGCAGATCGCCAGCGAATCGATGCCCGTGCTGCGGACGTCGCGCAGTTGCCGTCGCACCAGGTCGGGCTGCGGGGCGACCAGCACGTGACCGGCGGCGGTGACGCGCTCGTCGATTTCGACCACAGCGGCGAACAAGGGCACGCGCTTTTTGATCGTGAGATCGAACAGCCGCGGCCGATTTTGGTAGCCGATCGACAGAATGTCGCCAAACCCGCGCGTAGTAACCAGCGCCGTCCGCGCTCCGCGCCTGGTTATCAACGCGTTGGTGCCGCGCGTGGTCCCCAGTCGAACGACCAACCGAGGCATCTCGGCATCCAGCGGCAGACCGACCAAATAGCGAATGGCAACGACCGGCGCTTCTTCGTCCGAGAGTAGCTCGTAAATCTGGCCTTCCTGCGGACGAGCGTTGAGAGGGGTGGCGAGTACCATTTTGCCGCCTGCAAAAGTGGCCACACGACTTTCGCCCACGGTTTCTCCACCCGGGCCAAGCAGCCGCAAACTGTAGTCAGACCAGAAGCCGGCCGGATCGACGGCGCGCTGCGGATCGACGATTTGCGAGGACGTTGAATTGGCGGCCACAGTTCCCTTTGTTACGCCCGAGCTGAGAAGCTTGTGCCGTAACAGAAGGCCGTCGGGCCGGCGAGCAAAGCAATCGGTAAACGTGCCGCCGACGTCGATCCAGAATTCCCACGGTCGCTGTGACATGGGAGCCGAGTGTGGCCGAAAAGTGGCCCGCTAGCAACTGGCCGTCGCCCTTTTTTGCGGCCGATGTCCGCAGCGACCTTTGAACCTACTTTGTCTTGTTGCCAACTGAAATTAAATGCGAGTAGGTGCGTAGATACATCCGTCCGCCTGCCACGGAAGGCGTGCTGCGGCTGTCTTCACCCAAGGGATTGCGGGCAAGAAGCTCGTACTGGTCGGTTGCTGAAAGAACCACGACCTCGCCATCTTCGGCGATACAGAATAGGCGATCTCCCACGCAGATGGGCGATCCGGAAAAGTTTCCACCGACGCGTTGCTTCCACAAAACCTGACCGGTCGAGGCTTTGACGCACATGGCCACTCCCTTGTCACTCCACAAGAAAACCAGATCTCCCTTGCCAAGCATCGTCGGAACGTACGGAGCCGAGTCGGTGAGCTTCCAGACTTCGCGAGGTTGGATCGAACCGTCTGGTGTGCCGGGCTGCACCGAGGCGACGTAATTACCGCCGCCACCGGACCCACAACTTCCCCAGATCATGCCACCCGCCAAGACGGGCGAGGCACAAGTGCGCTTATCAAAGACATCAAGTTCCCAATTGCTTTTGCCGGTCTTGGGATCAATTCCTGAAACGCCGTGTGCGCCGGAAAGAAAAATCAACTCGTCGGCCAGGCCCTCGCGCGCCAGGACGCAAGGGGTGGCGTACGATACGAACTCGGTTTTGCGAGTGGTCTGCCAGCGCAATTTGCCGGTGTGGCGATCGAAAGCGAGCAGCGAGCTCTCACCATCCTGGTCATTACCCAGGATGAGAAGGTCTTCGTAAACAATCGGCGAAGGGCCGGCGCTGTGCATGCTTACATAGGGCCCCAGGTCGAGCTTCCATTTTTCCTGCCCGTCGTGACTCATGGCGAGCAACGTGTATTCCTCGGGCGTAGACCAGACGAAGTACGCATGCTCTTCGTCGCAGGCAGGGCTAGGTGTCGCAAAACTGTTGCGCAGATGCTTGGCGTGGACTACCGAGTCGTAGCGTCGCTGCCAGAGAATTTGGCCATCGGTTGCGTGTACGCACATCAGAATGCGCTCGGCCGTTGCGTCATTGGCACTTGTGAGAAAGATTCGATCTCCCCACAACACGGGGGACGAATGGCCAATCCCCGGCAATTCGACGCGCCAATTGTAGTCCTGCTCAGTCCAGCTGCTCGGAATTCCACGAGCATCGCTTAAGCCCGTGCCATTGGGACCACGAAAACGACTCCATTCCTGGGCATCTGCGACGGCAACCATGGGAAGGAGAGCAAATCCCACGAAGACGTGGGCCACAGACAAATGCGAGGTGGTGACGCGTTTCATTCGTCCGTTCCTGATTTTCTAGGCAGGGAGGTTCGTGGGGCAGGGGACGGCGAGCGGAATCATCGTACCGGCTGCGCAACGGCAAGGCTAGCAGCCGGGATGTTAAAGAAGTGCGCAGGATCAGACCGGGCAGCAGCGCCCTGAAGACCCGCACGGCGGTACTAGGTGGCCGCCGCATCGCAAGGCTTCATTTCCCGTCGGTTGCTGTTGAATTCGGCAGGAATCCCAGCGTCTTTTAAGTGAAGATCGCTATCGCCGCACGATGCCGTATTCCTCAATCTTGCGATAGATCGTGGCCCTGCCTACGCCCAGCAGTTTGGCGGCGTCGGGCACGTTGCCGGCCGTGCGCTTCAGTGCCTCGACGATCAGCCGCTGCTCCCAAACGTCGATCCGCAGCGAATCGAGTTCGCCCGTGCTACCGGCATCCTGCAGGCCGAGATCTTGTTCATCGATCGCTTTGCCGACCGCCAATACGACCGCGCTGTCGATCACGTTGCGCAATTGCCGCACATTGCCGGGCCATTGATAGGCGAGCAGTCGTGCCCGGGCGCCGTCGGACAGATCCAAGCCCGGCCGCCCGTGCTGTTGGCGAAAATGTTCGAGAAAGAAGTTGATGAGCAAGGCGATATCCTCGCCCCGTTCGCGTAGCGGCGGCACCACGAGCTCGAAGACGCTGAGCCGATAGTAAAGATCCTCGCGAAATTTCTTTTCGCGCACGTACGACAGCAGATCGCGATTCGTGGCCGCGATCACCCGCACGTCGACCTGGACTTCTTTCGTTGCCCCCACCGGCAGAAAAGGGTGCCCCTCAAGGATGCGTAGTAATTTGGATTGGCCCATCAGTGTGAGCTCGCCCACCTCGTCAAGGAAGAGCGTTCCCAAATCGGCCTGCTGGAAGAAGCCAGAATGATCTCCGGCTGCTCCGGTAAACGAGCCGGCCTTGTGGCCAAACAACTGGCTTTCCATCAAATCGGCCGGGATGGCCGCGCAGTTCACAGACAACATGGGCCGATCGACCCTGGGACTGGCGCGATGGACGGCCCGCGCGACCAGTTCCTTGCCGGTGCCACTTTCGCCGCGCACCAGGACGCATCCGCTGGCCCGCGAAATGCGCGCAAGTTTCGACTTCATCTCCAGCATGCCAGGGCAGTTGCCAAGCAACTCGTCGTAGCCGGGAGAGCTGGCCTTGAGGCGCGCCAGATCGGTATTGAGAGTTTCCTCGTGCCTGGCTCGCGCGAGCGCAACAGCCGTAATATTGGCGACCGAAATGGCGAACTCGAACTCTGATTGGCGGAAGCGGCCATGATCGAGATAAACGTGCATTGCGCCTAACACACTGCCTGCCTGCACGAGCGGTACGCAAAAGGCGTCGGCGAAATCCTGCGATCTTTCTTTTTCATCCGCGGATCGCTGATTGGCGGTCCATACGGCGTGCCCTTCCTCGGAGACCAACCGTGTTAGCTCCTCGCTCAACGACACTTGCTTGGCGGCCGTCTCTGGCATGACTAACTTCGGCTTCAGACGCCCTTCGTCGCTCACCCACAAAAAACCCACCACGGAGGCACCGCAGCGCGTACGCAACAGGTCGAGCGATTCGCGAATCACCTCCTGAGGGTCCGCGCAGCCCAAGAGCTTGATGCTCAACTGGTACAACAGCAGCAGATCTTGGGCCTGATCCGAGTCCTGAATTGCCGACAGCGCCAGGTCGCTGCCGATGAAGTCTCCCATGACCGTATCGCGGACGATGGTCTCCTTGCCAAGATCCGAGAATACCGACCCGGCGGTAGGAGGCTGGTCGCTTTGATGAAAGCTGAACTCGCAACTCCCCACCCGCAACGAGTGCCCCTCGCCCAGTACGACTTCATCAGCCTTCTGCTCATTGACGAACGTGCCGTTGCGACTGCTGGCGTCACGGACCCGCCACTGCTTATCGAGATAAAAAACAATGGCATGAACCCGGGAACAGAGCGGGTCCAAAAGCGTGATCGTACACTCTTCGCCGCGCCCGATGCGGGTCTCGCGGGCTTCGTTCAGCAGGTAGTTCATGCCTGCCTGCGGCCCGATCGTCATGGTCAGATAGTTGTACAACGGGGGCATATGCCTTTCGCCAATTCGAGTTCGGCAAGTTTGTGCCCACTATAATACACAGTTGCGGGCTGCGGTGGCGGGGGCGGAAGGTTAGCTGTTGGTCGGGCTTCCTGGGTCTGTCTGACTAGGGGTGCAGATCGGGGTAGACTGGCGTCGTACCGATAGCGACTTTGACTTGCCAGCGTGCCCGAACCGGCATCGATGTACGGAGCGAGAATTCGTGTTGGAACCAACTCGCCCAAACGATTGTGTCGGCCTGCTCATCGTCGGCCATGGGACGCGCGACGAGCGTGGGTCGGCTGAGTTTGCTCGCTTAACCAACGCCGTAGCCGCGATGGTGCCTGAAACGATCGTCGAAGGCTGCTTTTTGGAGCTTGTCGAACCGGACATCCCGCAAGGTATTCAACGGGCGATCGATCGCGGGGCTCGGCGGCTGGCGGTGGTGCCCTTGCTGTTGGTGGCGGCAGGGCACGCTCGGCGCGACATCCCGCAGCAAATTGCCACGGCCATGGCGCGATTTCCAGGGGTGGAAATCCGCCAGACCCAGCACCTTGGCTCGCACCCTGCACTATTGGAGGTGGCCAAACGACGTCACTTGCAGGCTCTTGCGCGGCGCGCCGGGGTCCCCGTCGCGGACACCCTGCTACTAGTTGTCGGACGAGGGACCAAAGATCCCGCGGCCAACGCCGAACTATGCTCGTTTGCCCGTCACCGTTTTGAGCAGACGCCCGTCGGTTGGCAAGAGACCTGCTTTCTGGCGATGACCGAACCCTCGCTGGCTCGCGCCCTCAACCTGGTGCGGCAACTCTCTTTTTCTCGGGTCGTGATTGAGCCCCACTTCCTGTTTCAGGGAGAATTACTCGATCGAGTGCGGAAAATGGTTGCCGATGTTGCCGCAGAATGCTCGGGCAAGGAGTTCATTGTTTCCGAACGGCTGGGAGCCGATGAATTGCTGGCCGAGGCCATAATCGAGCTGGCCGGAGTCAGGCCTTCCAAGACCCGCCGAACCGCCGCGGACCATGAAGATGACAACTTTTCAAGTAAACTCTAGCGAACGGTGCCAAACACAAGCTCTCTCGCCGCCGTAAGTAGACTATTCAGCCGTCTTTGCGGCGCCCGGTTGATATTGCTTTTAGAAAGACCTCCGTATAGTATCGTCTAACTTGTTGTCTTTGATGGACTTAGACTAAAGCCGCCCGACGCTGGATTCAGTCACACCCAAGCGGTTGGGTGCCGCGGATGTTTCTTTTGCTGGTCCCTGACGAGACCTTGCAGGGCACGTCTGTGACCGAAATCGTGACTTTCATCCTGGATCTGGCATCTCTCCAGTTACCGAGCAGAAAAGGATTTGCAATGCGTCATCTTCCTGCTTGCGTTCGCCGGTTGCCCATGTACCGCGTTTCCCTGGCAATTCTGACTGTGGCTATAACAGCCCCCAGGGCCGTACAAGCAGATCCGGTCGGGCCGACGGATGACGATCATAATGTGACCAAGGCGGTTGTGCAGTTGCTGCGCAGCCAGCATATGTCGAAACATCCGTTGGACAACGAGATCGCGCACCGCTGCTTAGACCGCTTTCTGAAGATGCTTGATCCGATGAAGGTCTACTTCATGCAGTCGGACGTTGATGGCTTCAAAACGCGCCAAGACGATTTAGATGATCTTATCCGCAAGGGGGACGTGGGCTTTGCCTACCAGGTCTTCAACGTGTTCCTGAAGCGGGTTGATGAACGCGTAAAGTTAGTTGACGAACTGCTCAAACGAGATCAAGACTTTACGATCGACGAGGACATGGTCACTGATCCCGATGCCACGCACTATGCCAAAAGTGAGGCAGAAGCGCAGGATATGTGGCGGAAGCGCGTGAAGTACGACTTGCTGGTCCTCAAGGCCGCCAAGGTAAAGAAGCCTGCGGCAGATAAAGACGCAAAGGACGATGCTACTCCGCCGGCCGCTGACAAGCCCCCTGAGGACCCGCGCGAGAAGCTTTCCAAGCGCTATCACAACTTTGCTCGCCGTATGCATCAGTACGACAATGACGAGTTGTTGGAAGTGTACCTGACGGCACTTTCGACCTCGTTCGATCCACACACATCGTACATGTCGAAACACACGCTCGAGAACTTCGAAATCGAGATGCGTCTGCAACTCGATGGCATCGGCGCGGCATTGATGGCTGGCGACGATGGCTACACCGTTGTGACCAAGGTCGTGCCGGGCGGTGCTGCTGACAAGGACGGTCGATTGAAGGCTGACGATAAGGTGGTCGGCGTTGGCCAGGGTGCCGAAGGCCCGATCGAGGATATCGTCAACATGAAGCTCTCGGACGTCGTGCAGAAGATACGCGGTCGCCGCGGCACGGTGGTTCGTTTGGATGTCATGCCCGCGAATAGCACCGAGAAACGGGTCTACAACATCACGCGCGACGAGATCAAGCTGACCGATAGCGAAGCCCGCCCCCGCATTGTCGATCAGACCAAGGGAGGCCAGAGCTATCGAGTCGGAATCATCGACCTGCCGAGCTTCTACATGGATATGGAGGGCGCTCGGAAGGATCTACCGGACTTCAAGAGCACGACCCGCGACGTCCGCCGTATTTTGGAGGATTTCAAGGCCAAGGGCGTGCAGGCCGTCATCCTCGATCTGCGCATGAACGGGGGAGGTTCGCTGCCCGAGGCCATTAGCCTGACCGGTCTGTTTATCGACGAAGGGCCGGTCGTGCAGGTGAAGGATGCCGATGGGCGCGTGCAGCAATACGACGACCTGGAACGCGGTACGGCCTGGGATGGACCGCTCGTGGTATTGACCAGCAAGTTTAGCGCGAGTGCCAGCGAGATTTTCGCCGGTGCGATTCAGGATTACCATCGCGGACTTGTCGTCGGCGATAAATCGACGCATGGCAAGGGGACGGTGCAGAGTCTCCTTGACCTGTCGCGTCAATTCTTTGGACGCATTCCCAACGCCCCGCAACTGGGCGCGCTGAAGATCACCATGCAACAGTTTTATCGCCCCGACGGCGATAGTACGCAAAACCGCGGCGTGGTGGCCGATATCGAGCTGCCGTCCCTCACCAGTCAGGCTGCCATGGGTGAAGCTGATCTGGACTACGCTTTGAACTTCGACAAGGTCGAGGAAGTGCCGTATCGGCAGACGCAATCGGTCGATACGCATTTGATCAGCCAACTCAGCAAGCTCTCGGCCGACCGACGCAAGGACTCGACCGAGTTCCAAGGTGTAGTGCGGAATGTCGCCCGCTACCAGGAGCAGAAGAATCGTAAGACGGTCACGTTGAACGAGCAGAAGTTCCTGGCCGAGCGCGAGGAGATCAACGCCGACAAGGAAGAAGAAAAGGAACTCGAAGATCTTGCCAAGCAGAACAAGCCGGTCTTCGATCCGGAGAACTTTTATAATCGCGAAGTATTGGCGATTACGGTCGATTTGCTTCAGCTAACTCGGTTGGCCAAAGCAAACTGATTCCTGGCGAGCGTTGAAAATCAAAACGAGACCAATGCTCATGCCGCGAAAGCAGCATGGGCATTTTTTTTGCGCCGACCGAAAGGGTCTTTTGTCGTCCGTGCGTGCGGCAGCGCCACAGCCTATTTTCCGACAGGTACTTCGGAACCCGGCAGACGATCGGTACGCACAAGTAGCGAAAAAGGCGCGAGACAATGCCAGGACCGCGGCGCAATCAAACGTCAGTGTCGCCAAGTGCGGCAGCCCTACAAGTGCCAGCCATTGACCCAAGCATATGCCAACGCGCAGCACAGCGGAAAAAGAATGAATACCGCCATATACGTGTATAGCGTGGTCCAGGTGTTGCGAGGCCACCGGGCCATTTCGTGGGGTTCCTGATTGCCGCGTCTGTGACTGGTCGACGTGCGCGTTCTTAATTATGCGGCTGTGCCGGAGGTTGGCAAGGATGCATCACGCAGCGTTGCGCGTCCTCTCGCTCGAACATGAGTCGGAGAGAAATCTTGGTCCCTGATTGCCGGAGCATCCCGCTAGGTAAGAACGCCGTTGGCGACGATCGCGTCGGCCAACTCGTTTCCGAGCGTTACGAAATCGCTCGCCCCTTGCGGTGCCGAGCGCAGATCGGGATCGACTGTGGTGGCTGTTACGGGCGTCGAAGTGACGAGCATCGTCTGCAGGTCGCACACTCCGTACTGTACTGCGAGTGCAGGATCGGAATTCGTCGCTAATTCGCGCTGCAAGTCGAAGGCCGTTATTGCGGCGTTTAGATACACCGCCACATCAATCAGCGCAGCGCGATAGTTTGGGTGCGCGTGGATTTCGCGTCCGCAAACTCTATCAATTGACTTTGCTGCGCCGCGAACGGCTACCATCACCCGGTCGACCAATGTGCGCAGCGCATAAGTGTACGCAATGTTGGCATAGTCGTTGGGCGCGAGATACGTGTCCACCGCCGCGGTGACAGCGCCGCAGCCGGTATGGCCAAGCACAACCAGCATCTTGAGGCCGCGTCCTAGGTGGCGCACAGCATAGTCGAAGCTTCCTAGCCCTTCGGTCCCTAGCACGTTGCCGGCAACGCGGACCACGAACATTTCGTTAAAGCTTTGATCGAAGATCGATTCGATGGGCACACGGGCGTCCGAGCAGCCCAGCACCAGCGCGAACGGTTGCTGATCGAGCGCCGCCCCCGGCAAGAACGGCAAGCCCATCGAGACTGGACTAATATGCACGATCGTCTCGCTGACCGTGGTCTCGCCCATGGTCGCTTGCTGCATCTTGCCCACGATTTCGACTAGCCGGCGATTGCCGTCGACCAGCGCCTGGGTGGCAGACGCGACATCGACAGGCCGATTCACGACGATGGGCGCGAACGGGTCGTACCGATAAATCAAATCCATGTTTCAATTCTTCAAAATCAGATTGCGGGCCAGAGAAAAACTACCAGCCGGTTATCGGCTATTCGTCCGAGGGCGGCGCTGCGTCGCCAGATTCTATGGTCGCACGTACCTCCAGCACAAGTTGCCCTGGCGCGGCCTCTGGGTCGATGAGCTTCACATCGAAACGGATGCCGTGCGGCAGCACCTGGCCCACTTTGATTCGAGCCGCTGGACCACCGGTTTGCCGGTGTTCGACTCGCGGCACCGCGGCGAATGGCGGACAGAACGCGACGTGAATATATGCCGTAGTTTGGCCTGGCGCGAAATAGGCCATGAAAGTGCCGACCAATCGATCACAGCCGCTGGCCGTCTGCACGCGCTCGATGCACTGGCCCGTACGATCTGAAGTTATCCGGATCGGGAGGGCAGGCGAACGCGC
>DASXEJ010000028.1 GCA_036490175.1 Pirellulales bacterium
TCGGGCGGCGTGTTGATTCACTCCTGGGGCGTGGCCGACAACAAAGAGCAGAGCGACACGCTCGACACGCTGCGCAGCAAAGCCGCCACGCCCAACAACGCCCAGCAACCCACCGCCTGGTGGTGGAACTAAAACGGGCGGCCTGAGAGATCCGCTCTGCAGATCAGGACCGGCGGTGCAAGAGCACGTTCTCTTGGCACGCGGCGTCTCGCAGGTTGACGACACGAATTCGCGCGAGTTTCTTCGCCGCTTCTGGAAAGAACGGGTCGACGTATCCACTTTCGGCAAGTGCAGCGACCGTGTTCTGCATTGGCAATGCGGACTTGAGCAGGACCAATTCGTCGGCCTGCGTTAACTCTGCTAACCGAGCGGCAATCGAATCGCTCGTCACGTCCCAACTTTCGGGTAAAGCGCACTCGGCAAGTCGAGGTTCTTCTTCGTGGAGGAAGTTCCACGGATCGAGAATCAGGAGCCGATAATCGCCCCGTACGTCGAATACTTCTGAGCGAGAATCGACAACGGAATCGTTCATCTTCTTGCCGCCATGGTGGGCGGTGTTCGCTTCGCACATATCTGCGACGCTGACCAGCCGCTCGGCTTCGTGCATGTGCGATAGCATGGCGTCGGCTTGTAGCCCCATGGCCCGTACACACAGCCAATGGGCGGTTCGTTCCGGCAAGGGGCGCAATACATGCGCCGCACGAATTGCCTCGACCAGCGCACCGCCGCCGACGACCAGAATCGTGTCCGAGGGAAGTTGCCGGGCCAACCACTCACGCAGCCGCGGCAGTAATTGCGGCATGTCGGTTAAGCTTCCGCCTAATTTGACAACGCGGATTGGCATCAGAAGAGCGCACGCCGGTTCGCTAGGGCTCAGGGTCACATTCCCGCAGCATCATGAGCGGAAAGCGTCTAACCGAGGGTGGAAAATCCCCTACGATCGTACCCGGCTGCACGATTGCTAGCCATCGGACTTCGTCCTGTGCAGAAGGGCGGTTACTATGCAAACATGGATTCGCCGTTGCCCGAGATTGCCGAGCATGCCCTGGGTGCCGCCGAGATTCCCGCGGTTAGGGTGGGAGCTAACGACCTGACTCTGTATGTCGAGTCGCGCCCGTTGATCACTGCGATGGTGGCCGATATCGAGCGCGCTCAGTCACGCGTGTGGTTGGAATCCTATATCTTTTCTGGCGATGCCGCCGGCACGCGCATCGCAGAAGCACTCGCCGCGCGGGCCCGCGCGGGCCTGGACGTGCGTCTGCTGTACGATGCGATCGGCAGCCAAGGAACGCCGGCAACGCTGTTCGAGCGCCTAAGGGCGGCGGGCGTTCGCGTCCATGCGTTCCACTCGCTGCTCTACGCACTGCGCAATTTGTCATTCTTCGAGATAATGAACCGCCGCAACCATCGCAAGCTACTTGTGATCGATGATCAGGTGGCGTATTTCGGCGGGATGAACGTGGTCGAGACGGCGCCTCCCCGCAAGCGCGCCGTGCTGGACGACGTTTCCGATTCCGGCGGTTGGCGCGACGTGCACGTTCGCATGGTCGGGCCGCAAGTGGCCGACGTGGCCGAGAGCTTCGACCGCTCCTGGCAGCGTGCGCATCATGAGCCGATAGACCGCCGGCCTAGGGCCTATCGGCGCGTGCGATTGCCGCGCGGCGCGGAGGATTTCATCCGTTTCTACGATAGCGGTCCGGGATTGAATTTTTCGCGCGCCGAGCGGGTATTCACACGGCTCATTGGCCTGTCACGGCAGCGCGTGTTGGTATCGATGGCTTATTTTTTGCCCACGCGGCGCGTGCTGCGCACGATCTTTCGTGTGTGCCGGGGCGGCAGTAGGGTGACGGTAATCGTACCAGGCGCGAGCGACGTGCCGCTGGTGCAGCGGGCCACACGGTTTATATACGAACAGCTGTTGAAGCGCGGCATCGAGATTTTTGAGCGGCAACGCTCGATGCTGCACAGCAAGGTGACGGTTATTGACGACCGCTTTACCGTCGTCGGTTCCTGCAACCTCGACCCGCGCAGCCTGGAAATCAATCTGGAATTTCTGGCCGTGATTCGTTCGGCAGCGATGGCGCAGGCCGTAACGAAGATTTGCGATGAGGAACTGGCCGCGAGCCGGCCGGTCACACTGGCCGAATGTCAGCGGCACGGCTTCTGGCAGCGATTATTAGATCGCGGCGCCTACCTGCTACGCTGGTGGCTATGAGACACAGGTGCGCTTTGGCGTAGAGGTGGTTGCTGTCGAGCTTTTAAATGCCAAATCGCCCTAGCTAGCGTGAATCTCGCAGTTTTTCACTGTAGTTGCGTTGTCGTCGAACTTCGCGCCAAACCCGATTTGCTCGGCGCGTTGCGTGCCACGGCTATCGTGAAATACTCGCCATGCATGCTGCCAGTCCCAGACCTGCTGCTCGACGAACCGCAACACCAGCAGCTTGCGCAGCTCTTCCAGGTCGGCAAAGCTCAATCCCTCCGTGATCGAGATGATCGCCTCGACGTCGACCTGCGCGCGAATTGCGTCTTGCCAACGTTCGTCAATGTATCGTGCGCGCAAAGCGCGCGACGGTTTTCGGAACTCCATCACCACGTCGATCCGGCCGGGCCGGCGAAAGGCCGGATCGAGATCGATCAATCGCGCATTTGACGTGAACAGGTAGATCGCACTGCGACGCGCTGCAACTCCGTCGAGTTCGGCCAAGAATGTGCTATGGTCGGCACTTGCTCCACTGGTTTCACGGTTCCGTATACCGAAATCCAGATCATCGAACAGTACGATCCCAGGCCGATCCAAGTGAAACAAAGTGTTCACCTGACGATGTTCCCGTGCTTCCTCGTAGTCGGCAACGGTTACGTTTCGCCAACGAAGGCCATGACGACGGCACTCGCCGAATAGCCAGCGGCAAGCCATTGTCTTGCCATTGCCGGGTGCGCCGACGAGAAGAGCGCCGCGTTTTTTTGCTATCGCGTACTGACGGAACACCGTCGAACTCGATAGCAAAAACCCAACCGTGTTTTGCCAGAGGCGATCTCGATCAGCGGCCAGCATGATCGGTGCCGGAGTCCGGGCCGAACGTCGTCCCAGGCGACGGACATATCGTCGCACGCTCTCATAATCGCGCGTCGACACAGCCCAAAAATCCGGGACCCCGCTGGATCCGCGAAAACTGGGCAGAACCACGTGTACCAGTCGAGCGTCGAATTTCGGCG
>DASXEJ010000029.1 GCA_036490175.1 Pirellulales bacterium
CGTAGCGGCAATGGTGCGCAGGTCGTGCCACACCATGTTGGCCTGGCCATTTCCCGCGCCATCGGCTAACTGGGCGTCGAACTCCAAGCGCGAAGCATCGGCGATCGTCGTCAGACCCAACGTGTCTTGAAACAACCACACCAGGGAAGAGCTGATCTGTGTGGACAGAGTCTCGGCCATATTCGTTACCTCGGATTAATCGCCTGCGTCCTGAACGGAAACAAGGCGGCGGCACGTCGCTTGATCGCAACTCGTTTCGGTGGAACGACGACATTGCCGTGCGCAGCCTAAAAGGGGACATTGCCGCGAGCGGCCGCCTGCCATATGCCTGTTACGGCCCGTGTGAATGGATCACGACGTAGTCGGATTCCAAACGCCACGAGCCATCGTCAGCCTGAGTTTCAGTTTCCAGCGAGCGCTGCATGTTCAACACGTCTCCGGTCGATAGCGCGAACTCGGCCCGTTCGAATCGTTGGCCGATAGCTTGCGCGATCTGCTTGGCCTGATCCAAGTCCGCCGCCCAAATGGCAAATCGCATGATCGCGCGCTGGATCGACGTCCCGCTGCTGGTCCGCGCAACCACCTGATTCTCTCGCCGCGACAGGACGACGTAGGGTAACGATGTTTCTCCGCGTGCGGCGCCCGTCGTCAGCCGTTCGACCGGCAGAACAGACGCCAGCAGGATGTCCGTAGCCCACCGCTGGTGAATCGCTTGCTCCAGGCTCATGGGGTCCTACTGCGTCTCATGTTCGTTTCACAAGGTTGGCAAGCGGCCACGCGGACTCACCAATGCAATTTCGCGTCAGGCCAGCGCACCCGACGTTTGCGCGACCAAGATCGTGAACAGGGCGTCGATGCGCTCCGAACGTTGAAAGCCCAAGACTCGATAGATGTCGGCGCCGGCGACGACGCGGTACGTGTGATCGACGAAAACCTCGTTGGCCACAAAGACGTTGTGCGTGACGCGCGTCAGGCGACGGTCATACTCGATGTTGATCTCGGCCTGCTGCGGTTGTATCCGGGCGGCGAGGTTGATCTGCACGTCTTGCCATGTGGGCACCTGAGCGCCGCTGGCGTCTTTCGTCCAGCTCGCCTGTTGCAACGTAATCCGCTGATTGAGTCCGCCCACGATGGCCAGGTTGCGGCTGCGACATTGCCAACGGGCATTGAGCGTGCTTTGCTCAATGGTCAAAACAATGTATCGCCTGCCGGTTCCGTCGGTGATCACCGATCCTACTTCCGGCAGGCTTGCCAACTGTTCCGCCGGCAAATGCCACGTCACATCTTGCGCCGTGTAGAGGCCGTCGCTCGGCTCGGCTTCATGCTGTTCGACATGGCGTCGCAGTGCGCCAGGTACTACGCCACGGGGCAGGCCCGCAGGCGACTGCAGAGTAACCGCCTCCAGCCCATCGCAGCAGCTCAGGTCGCCAAGCGGATTAAACGAAATGGGCATTGCCTGTCAGTCCTAGGTCATAGCAAACGTATCAGTTCGTTCCGACGACAATACTCGATCGTCAGCGGCGCGCAATTGTCGGATAAGCAATGGGGCGATTACCCCCACGCGCGACTGCCGCGCCTCTCAAGTGAATCCGCGCGACTGCGTCTCGAATGGCTCGTCGCGCCCGATTTGCTCGTCACACCAGGTAACGGTTTGGCGGAGCTGCGCCATATAGTCGGCCCACAACACTTGCTGGCCGTCGATGCTGTAAGACGGCTTGGGTGCGGCGGTCAACTCGGCGATGAGCGCCAGGGTTTGCGTCTTGATCGCCTGCAGCTGGTCAACATCGGTCGACATACGGGGCACCGTTCTCTGGATGAGTCCATCTGGTCGAAGCCATCGCCGGCGCAGAAATCAAATCGCAAACCAGAACACTTTCTGGCCGGCGACCGTCGAACGCACAAAGACCTTCTGCGCGTCGTTGACCGGCACGAACAACGCCTCGCCGGCGGCGAGCGGAAAGCCGTCGGTCTGATCGGCGGTATCGGCCGTCAGATCGCTATTGCCCAGGTAAACAGTGGCCGTGTTGCTGTCAGCCGCGCGCACTTGCACGCCCTTGGCCGCCAACACCGAGGTTTCGGTCAGCGACACGGCCGTAGTGCCAATGGCACTTGTGCGGCCGTGGTTGAACGAGTTGACCGTTTCGTCGCCAATGCGGGTCATGGAACTCTCGCCGTAAGGGAGTGTGCGTTGTGCAAAAGACAAAACTGCCGCGCCGGCGGCGACTACCCTGTCGATTTCACCACGTAGCGCGGATTGATCACGGCCGCGGCACCCCGTTCGCTGGCTTTGAATCGCACCAGGATGTCGCTATTGAAAT
The DNA here is from genome assembly GCA_036490175.1 of Pirellulales bacterium. Classification (NCBI taxonomy): domain Bacteria; kingdom Pseudomonadati; phylum Planctomycetota; class Planctomycetia; order Pirellulales; species Pirellulales bacterium. Next base: position 2,319 of record DASXEJ010000029.1, read on the forward strand.
CCGCCTCGCTGTTTTGTGGCGATTGGGCGACCGTGATCGGCCAATTCTCCATGTAGGCAAAGGCCCGGCTGAAGTCACCGATAAACCACCACTTCTTGGCATCGTCTGCCGCGACGCCGGAAGCCATGATGCGCCGATACGCCAGGCGGCTGTCGACAACCTGGTAAGCCGAGAGCGGATTCTCTGCGATCGTCATCGTCGGCGCGCTCGTGGGCAGATAGCGAATCTCGGCCGCATTGAAGATGCGCTGGGCCGCGTGGCGATAGGCGGGCATCACCAACACCGTATTGGGCGTGACCAAGACGGGTTCGTCCGTGTTGGGGTCGAGGATGTCGGCAAATAGTTGCTCGGTGGCGTCAACGTCGGTCCAATCGATCAATTCGTTGGCAGTGGTCGCGTTTATCCAGGGCGTCGCGGATTGGTAGGTGTTGTAGTTCGTGCCGCGCCATCGGTAATTGTTGGTCGCGCCGATTACCAGGTCGATCAACCGCTTCTCTTTGTTCAGGCCGAGAATCTCGCCCA
>DASXEJ010000030.1 GCA_036490175.1 Pirellulales bacterium
GCGCAATTTCACGCTGGCGCGCGAGAACGACATCGTTTTCGACATCGTGCAGCGCATGTCACGACGCGGCTCCGCCATGGCGGTCGTTATGAAGACCGGCGGACGCGGCAGACCGTCGGAGGTGGTCGGCATCATCTCCAAAGAGCACATCGCCGACTCGGTCGCAGACAGCATCAAGCCATTTGGATAGCACCGAATAGATGTGAATCCTCGCTGTGGGAAGCGCCGAGCTCCCACAGCGCTTTGTCTGCTGCACTGCACTCCGGTCGCGCTTGGCGGATTTTGTCGGGGAAGTCGGTGAGTGGCAGAGCGTGGGGTTGGCTTGATTTTCCTAAACGGTCCGTTGTCGTCCGCTCCATTGGAAGCTGCTTGGTTGATGCAGTAGCACTGACGCCCCACGGTGGCTACGCAAGGCACGCCTCCCCGCTTGGAGGCGGTCGGACGACCAGTTTAGCGAGCCGGCGCAGGTTCTGCGCGATCGCTGCCAGCATGAACTCGAACTGAGCACCACGCGGCCCGCGCAACCGTAGACGGCCGAGCCGCAGGATACGCTTGAGATGGGCGAACAGCATCTCAACGGTAAGCGTCGTCTTCAGGCCACATCTTTCAATGGCTGGTTGACGGCGTAGGCCCAGGGCAGAAGTTCGTTGATGCGGCTATTGGGGTGGCCGTTGACGATCTTGGTGATGATGTCGGTAAGGTAGGCTTGCGGATCGATGGCATTGAGTTTGCAGCTTTCGATCAGCGACGCGACAACGGCCCAATTCTCGGCTCCGCCATCAGAGCCGGCGAAGAGTGCATTCTTCCGGCTCAATGCCATTGCCCGTTCATTCTGCCCATGTCGGGCAAGAGTTGGAAGTCCAGTGGCACCCGTATTTTGGCAACAAAGTCGGCACACGGCGCGTGGAGCAACGAGCGACGGGTCAAGCCACGCGTCGATCTGGCGGCGCTGGTCGAGCTGGAGCGGCTGTTGAGAGCCCGAGCCAGCCCCGCAGACTCCCGGAGCGATTCCGCGATCGTTCGGGAGGAAAACCATGACGCATCTCAGATTGCCGGCGACGACATCTAATGAGCAGCATCGCGCCGGCCCGAAAATGTCGGAGAGACAGCATGGCGTAGAGTTCTCTACGCCGCGGTCGATCGAGCCGGGGTGGCTTTGGCATCGACCCCCTACCTCACCACGCAGCAGGTCCGCCCCGTCGCCGATCTGATAATCGCGAAATAGAAATCCGCCGCGGCCGAATCCGCCACTGCCCTCGCGCGCGCGTGACGCCAACCAGTTGAGTAAACCGGGCGCTGCGGGCCGATCGATGGCGCTCGGGCGGTCGAGCTGTTCGCAGCTACCGGGTCGCTGCACATCGGCGCCGGCCGCCAGCGCACGGGCCGGGGAGATAGCGTTATCGGGTCGAACTCAGCGCGCGGGACGCCGCATTGCCGATCGCCCCGGCGGTTGCCTCGCCGATGCCGAGCGGCATATCGGTGCCGCCATTGACGAGCTCGATGTCGATCTTTGGCACTTCGCCGAGGCGCAGCACCGGATAACTTTCCCAGTCGATCGGGCCGGCCGTCTCGTTATCGAACCGGACCTGCTCCTTGAGCACCCAGTTCGCCGACTGGATCATGCCGCCTTCAGGCTGGTTCTTCACGGCATCGGGATTGACCACGAGCTCGCCCTTGGCAACGTCGCTCGTGTCAGCATGCATGGTCGAACCTCCTGAGCGCAAACAATTGGGGCGCGAGGCGACGCAAATGGCGTGGCTTTGTTTTCAGGAAATCCGCGTCACCGCGGAGGTTCGACCTACTGACGCGCCTGACCGACGAATCTGCCGCACGTTCTTTTGTTTCATCCACCAATCATCGGACTTGCGGTTTGCTTGTTCTAGACCAATCCGCTTGCTGATCGGACCTTGCGCTTCCCGCCGCCCATCAGTGGCTCGCTCGACGCGACCGGTGACGCCTACCCGTGATCGGATGGACGAATACAAGCGGCACGAAACCGGTTTTGAGCGGCAAGCTCGCGTAGTACGCTTTCAGCGAGGCCACGTCCACAAGCGTTCGCTTGCCGTCCTTTCGTGCGACGATCTTGCGTGAGCTAATGAGGCGCGACATTGTGCGCTTGCTGATCGAAAGGAATTGCGCGGCGTTGCGCGGCGACAGTGCAATCGGTTCAAGGGTGCCCATGGCATACCTCTCCCGTTGCACGCTTGGCCTAGGCGTGCGGAGAGAAGGCCACCAAGGGCGAATGCGGTCACACAGGATGATCGGCGAATTTACCCCGGCCTGTGCCCGCGCCCGAAGGTTGCGCAGAGGCGCCCCGAAACTACCATGGTCGGCGAGCGCGTCAACAGTTAGGATCGGGCCACATCGGGCCACGACGGGATGCGCAAAACGACCGGAAAATGTAGGGGACGCGCGTGCATAACGTGGCAAATTCATGAGTATTTTCAAGGTTGTGGTTCGCTGCGACGAAGCAATCCAGGGCCGCTCGCGTTGCGCTGGATTGCTTCGCGGAGCGTGCCATCGGACCGCGCGACTTCGCG
>DASXEJ010000031.1 GCA_036490175.1 Pirellulales bacterium
GGTCGGCTGACGCAGATCGCCCGGTACCTCGGCCAGTGCCTGCGCCCGCAACGCCCGCAACTTGTTCAGATTATCCCGCTCGGCATTGAGCAACACACCATGCGCATCAATCGAGATACCACCCACGGCCTGACCTATGAACGAGCCACCAACCAGTCCCGATTGCGCAGAAACAGAACGCGTACCAATGATGGCTATAATCGCTGCCAGTATCGCGGTGCGACATAAGGCATGTCTGGTGGTAGAAAGGACTCGACTATACATCGCTCTTCTCCCCCTTGCGTTCCCCGGTGGGCCGGACCTCTGGCGCGGAATTCTGGGTCCACGCACTGTTAATTGCGGCCAGGCGCCAAAGAACCTAAAAACGCCACGTTACCAGACTTCAGCGTAGTTGCCGGCATCTGCGGCTGCAAGAAAACGCCGGTACAACCTAGGTATCCGCAGGGATCATCAGGTCCCCGCCTGCTCATGATCGGCCCTTACTACGGCATTTGTCGGCACGGAGGAATCCGCTTGCAGGCACCACCGGTATCTCGATAAGGTAGAAGCAGGCAAATGTTTGGCGCATGATTCGCTAGCGCGGCCACGGTGTCTGTCGGTACGCCGGTGGAGGGGTACACGTCCCAACCCGCCCCTTTGAGCTTCGGCCGCCGGACGCAAGGTGCCTGACATCGTGTAAAACGCCGAGGCCTTGATGCTGGCTTATCTGGTTATCCGTGAAGGGTCGAAGTGGACGGACGTGTTCCGGCTGGTGCCGGGACAAACCGTCACGGTTGGCCGCGCGCCGACAAACCAGATCATTATCAAAGACGAGCGCTGTAGCCGATGTCACGCGGAACTGTTTCAGTCCGAGGGGCGTTGGACCCTGCGTGACCTGGACAGCCGCAACGGCACGATTGTCGGCGACGGACTGGTCCGTGGCGATATCCCCCTTTCACCGGGGGATGTGATTCATATCGGACGCTCGCAGCTGGCATTCGTCGACGATCTCTCCAAGGCCTTCCCTGAAACCGGCAGTTCGGCGCGGACGATGGCTCCGTCGGTTGGCAATGGTCCGATGCCACGCCAGCCCGAAGTAGAAGTGCTAGACGGGCATGAACCGACAACGATCACTCATCGCCGCGGACAAACCAAATTCCTCGAGCCGCACGAAGAAGACGACGGCGGCGTTTCGAAGGTCGGTCGCGCCGCGGCCAAGCTCTGTCGACTGGCATTCGAGCTCGCGAAGAGTCCCGATCCGATGGCCATGGCCAAGCTTGCGATCGCGGGCCTGTTTGAAGGAACGCAGGTCGATGCCGGCGGACTGTTGTTGTTACGGCGCGGCTCGGCCGCCACGGCCGAAGCGCTCGAGGTGATCGCCTCGCGTACCGACACGGAGCTGCCCTACTATCGAGTCTCGGCCTTTCTTGCGGCCACGGTCTTGCGCGAGGGTGAGGCGGTGCTCGCCCGCAATATCATGGGCGATAGCTCGGTAAGCAGCCGCGACAGCAAGGGGGAGATTCATGCCACGAGCGTGATTTGCGCCCCGATCCGACGTGGCCGCACGATCTTTGGCTTGATCCATCTGTACTCGACGAATCCGACGCGCGTCCCAGATCCTGACGATCTGGAGTTCACGTTGGCCGTGGCCGACACAGTGGCCGTGGCGCTGCAGAATCTGCATCGACGCCAAGAGTTGGCCGAGAATCTGAATCAGATTCGAGATGAAAATGTGCAACTGCGCGAGCGGCTGGGCGCGCAGAGCGAAATTGTCGGTAACAGCCCGGCCATTTCGCGGATCATCGAGGAAATCGCGCGGGCGGCGCCCTCGAACGCCACGGTGCTCATCCGGGGCGAAAGCGGCGTCGGCAAGGAACTGGTCGCACGTGCGGTACATTTCTCCAGCCCGCGGAAAAAAGGGCCGTTCGTGTGCGTTAACTGCGCCGCCCTGGCTGAGAGCATTCTGGAAAGCGAATTGTTCGGCCACGAACGAGGGGCGTTTACAGGGGCTGTCGAGAAAAAGATCGGCAAGTTCGAAGCGGCCCACAAGGGTACGCTGATGTTGGACGAAATCGGCGAAATGAGCCCCACGATTCAGGCCAAATTGTTGCGAGTTCTCGAGGGGCATCCCTTCGAGCGCGTCGGCGGCAGTGAATCATTGAAAGTGGATGTGCGGGTCATAGCGGCCACGAATCGGGACCTGGAAAAGGACGTGACCGAAAGCCGTTTTCGCCGCGATCTGTACTTCCGCCTGCACGTGCTCGAGATCGTCGTGCCCGCGCTGCGTAAGCGACCCGAAGACATCGCGATGTTGGCCGACTATTTCTTCCAGCGCTTCAACGCCGAAACCGGCCGCAAGCGGCTTGGCTTCACTCCCCGCGCCATGGAACAGCTATCCCGTTATCGCTGGCCTGGAAATGTCCGTGAGATGAAAAACGTCATCGAGCGGGCCATCGTGCTGGCCGAGGGAGAATACATCGACCAGCAGGATCTGATGCTGTCGAAATTGCCTACGACGGGCGACACCACCGAAACGCCCAGCATGCCCCAGGAATTCGTGCCAACGTCGCTGGCCGAAATGGAAAGGAAGCATATTCTGGCGACACTCAAAGCTACCGGCTGGAACAAGAGTCAGACGGCCAGCATGCTAGGCATCGAGCGATCGACTCTCGACCGCAAGATCCAGCGCTATGAGCTGCACGAGGGCTTTCCTCGCCGCGTGCCCTAGTATTTGGCGGTGCCCATTAGATAGCGGCCGCCCTAGTAATCTCCACTGGCAGGTATCGCGGAGTCCGCCAGACTGGCATCCGGCCAGACGAGCTTCATCATCGGGCCGGCCATCATGCTGGTGGTCAAGGCCATGATCACGAGCGCGACGTAGATTTCGCGATTGACGATACCGTGCTCGATGCCGACGCCGGCCAGAATAATGCCCGTGGCGCCGCGAGCGTTCATGGCCACCCCCACGGCCAGCGACCTCCGGTTGTCGAGGCCTGCCCAACGTGCAGCGACAAACGCACTAAGGATCTTGCTGACACACGCGACCAGGAAGATCGAGACGACCCACGCCACGTTGAAATCCTTGATGAAATCGGCCGAAAGGCCCATCGATACAAAATAAATCGGTACAAAGAAGCTGAGTGCGAACTGGTTCAAGACTTCGTGTGCTTCGCTGCGCTCGCGGGGCGTGGCTGCCATGCCAATACCGAGTAGAAAAGGTCCGAGAAAAGCGTGGACGCCGAAATGTTCGGACATGGCGGCACTCGCCAGCACCAACACAACGGTCGCACCGATATAGCTGGTAGGCCACGACCCACGACGCGCAATCCTTAGTAGCGGCGTGGCGACGAACTGACCGATCACGATTGCCACCACCAGTAACACGGCCACGAGTGCCAAACTGCTGGCAACGCTGCTGTATCCGGGCGACTCGGCTGGCGAGTCAAACGTCTCAAGAATCACCGCCAGCAAAGACCAACTAATCAGGTCGTCGACGATTGTGGCCGTCATCAGCATGGCGCCAAAGTTCTGCTTGATCAGCCCCAAATCGGCCAGAATGCGCGCCAGCACGGGGTTGGCGGTATTGGCCAGTGCCGTACCAATGAACAGTCCGAACGGCAATCGCGCTACCTGGGAGGGCAGCATCTGCTCCGGCAGGGCGTAAACCATCGCCACGCCACACGCCAGCGGCACCATCGTGCCGATCACACCAATCAGGAACGCGGCCCAACCGTACTTGCGGAATTGGGCCAGATCGATTTCCAGGCCGATCACAAACAAAAAGAAGAGCATTCCCAGCTTGATGATCGCGCCGCGCGCCGTGGCAGCAGCCCCAGCGTCTGTGAACAGCCAATCCTGGCAGTCGGGCGCCAGGGCGCCGAGAATCGTCGGCCCCAACAAGATGCCTGCGAGCATTTCTCCCAAAACTGCCGGCTGCCGCAAGCGGCGCATGATCCAGCCGCCGGCCAGCGCGCAAGAAAGCAGCACGGCCAAATCGATGAGCAGGCGGGCAAACTCTTGAGAGGTCATATTCTGTCGACTTCAGGACCGCTAGGCATCGACAGGCAGCTTCATTTCCGCCCGAATTGTATTTATCGGCTCGATCACTTCATCGACCGAGTCTTTGAACAAGTCGCCAATCAACAGATCCGTCAGATGTCCCTTGAAATGCGGATACTTCTTGACGAAACGGCCAAAGCTGAAGCCTTCGTAGAATTCGCAGACCAGGCGACGCATGCGATCCATTCCCTGGTTGAACGCGGGCGCCCACTTACCCAGCTGCGCGGCCGACGTATCACTCTTCGACAGGCCTTCGACGATCGTGTCGGCCACCAACATGCCCGATCGCAGCGCCAGCAGAACGCCCGAGGAATACAACGGATCGAGGAATCCATAGGCATCGCCGACTAGCACCCAACCGTCGCCGGCGGCGACGCGGGCACGGTAAGAGTAATCCTTTGTCGCGAAGAACCCTCCCTTACGTTTGCCGATCGAGACCCGTTCTTTCACGGTGGGGCAGAGGTCCAACTGCTCGTCGTAGACTTCTTCGTAGGGGCGACGATCTTTGAACAATTCTTCAAATGTCGAAACGATGCCGACGCTAACGATGTTGTTGTGCAGGGGGATGTACCAAAACCAGCCCTTCTTCTCTTTGGTTTGAAGGACCAGCGTGGCCCCCTCGTCACGGCCGACGTCACGATAGGCTCCCTCGAAATATGTCCAGAGGGCCCCCTTTTTCAACAACGGGTCGACCTCGCGCAATTTCAGCCGGCTGGCGATTAGGCCGCTCTGACCGCTGGCATCGACCACCACTTGTGCGCGGACAGTTCGCTCGCGCCCGGCGTCGTCGATCACACGCACCCCCACGGCCCGCTCCCCTTCCATGAGGACTTCCAGGACCCGCGTTCCCTCGTGTACTTCCACGCCATGCTCGCGGGCGTTGTCGAGCATCATTTTGTCGAACTCACTGCGCACCACCTGCCAGGTGCGAGAGCAATCGTGCGGCTTGTGGTCGACAAAGTAGAACGGCTCCGACAATTTGCCGGTGGCCGTGACGAATTGCACGCTGTATTTGTTGATGAAAGGGCTGCTCTTCATTTTGTCGAGCATGCCAAGCCGCTCGAGCACCCAGTAGGTCTCGGGTATCAACGACTCGCCGATGTGGAAACGAGGAAAGTGCTCGCGCTCGAACAGTTGCACCTTGTAGCCCTGTTGGGCGATCAAGGTCGACGTAGTGGCCCCGCCCGGTCCGCCCCCGATGACAACCACCGGCACTGATTGTTCGTTGTTATTCATAGAATCGGCGATCATTGGTTTGCTAGCCTCCGGTGCAAAATCGCAACTTGGTTCGACAGCTCGATCAGAGATGAGGTATCAGACGACGAACGAACTTCATGCCCGTATTCCCTTCCGAGCGGCAAAGCGCGGGCAGCGTTCAAATGGACAGTTCGCTTGGCTCTTCATGCGGGCCACGGGCCTGGCGTAATAGTGCGATCAACGTTTGCAGCTTTTTTTCTTTTAAGTGGCCTAATTGCTTTTCGTGGCAATCACGCAACTCGATCGCAAGCTTTTCCAACAGGGACACGCCGGTCTTGGTGATCGCAACTTGCACCACGCGACGATTGCCCGTCGGGCGATGCCGCTCGATGAGGCCGCGCTCGTCGAGCTTGTCCAACAGGCGCGTGATATCGGGCGATCGCGAAATCAAACGGCCGGCCAGCGTCAGCGTCTGCAAGGCGGCCGGATATTCGGCCCGCAACAACCGGAGGGCGTTGTATTGCTGGGCCGTAAGGTCGTAACGACCGAAAAGCGCGTCTTCGACCGCCTTCAGGCGATCATAGGTGCGCCAGAGGTTCAAAAAAGCCTGCTGTTCGAGCGAGTCGAACCCGTGGGGCTTGGCGCGGGTGCCCTGGCCGGCGGCCCGTGAGGATCGGACGGATCGTCGTTTGCTGGTAGTCGTTGGCATGCCCCTCACCATAGGCCCTGGAACAACAATTGTCTAGACAAATATCGTTGCGACATCGTAATGGGTGCCAAACCACCCATTTCACCAGCCGACTTATTCAATTTATGGAATTATTCACCGCTCCGAAAATTGACGTCTTGATCGGACGAATCGCGTATTTCTCGGGGAAATCGCTGGTTTCCAAAGAATTCTGTCCGTGCACGTCCGGTCCGATCTCATATCGCGAATTCTACAGGCCGCGGAGGAGAGCCTCTGGCCATGATACCGGCCGTGCCGGTGGCTTCGGATTCGCCGCGCTCGTCCGCGGCGGACTTACCGACGAGCGATACTGTCATCGGCCGTTAGGGACGCAGCATCCAGATCCGCGTCGCGCCGCTGCCAGTAATACTTCAGCCCAGGCAGAAAGAAGCAGGCGGCCGAGACCACGCCAAACAGTGTGAGGCCCAGCGGGATCTTCAGCCGCTCTAACAGCGCCATGCCAAGCGCGGTGGCAAACAGAGCGGCCGCTTGAAAGTAAAACTGCCCAGACAGTGTGCCCGCCTTCACGACAAAGACCATGCCGCCGACCAATCCTAGCACAGGCGACAAGGCGAGCACCGGCAGCCCCATGATCATCTCGACATAAAACAAGACCACGATGCTGATCATACTGGCGGCCCACACGTGCGCAATCTGTCGCTCGACAAAGGTTACCGGGCCGGCACGGCGCCGCAACGTCCAGAAGATGGCCGCCCAGGTGCCCAGCCCTGCCGTCCACAGCGCCAAGTACGGTAAGGCGGACGTGGCCCCCTGCCACTGCAAAAGATTTGTCAGCAGGCAGGTGACCAGCAGAGCCAGGCTGTGCCACATCCACAGCAAGCCCCAGTTCTCGAGCACCGTGGCGTGATGCGTTTCTCGAAACGCGCGCGACAACACTTGCGTGAAAATGCCACTGCGGGCCGCCGTCGGTTCGTCGGCCAGGAACGCATCGAGATCATCGGCCAGAAGCTTCGCGCTCTCGTAACGCAAATCCTGTGGCTTTTGCAGGCATTTGAGCGCGATCATCTCCAGTTCGCGATCGGCCCGCGGATTGACAAGCCTGGGGGGCAAGGGATCCTGCTCGAGAACCAGCAACACCGTGTCGACCGGCGAGGCGGCCTGAAAGGGCGGCCGTCCTGTGAGCATCTGATACAGAATCGTGCCCAGGCTGTAGACGTCGCTTGTGGGCCCCAGCTTGCCGCGCGATCCGGCCGCTTGTTCGGGCGCCATATGGGCCGGCGTTCCCAAGATGGCACCGGTCAGCGTGAGATTCGAATCAGCTTCGACGCGTTTGGCCAACCCGAAATCCGAAACGTGCGGCCGCCCTTCTGTGTCTATCAGGATGTTCGACGGCTTCAGGTCGCGGTGCAGCACGCCGCGCGTGTGGGCGAAATGAATCGCCCGGGCCACCGGCGCCAAGAGCGCCGCGGCGTTGCGTGCCGAAAGCGGGCCGTCGGCCAACTTGCGTGCCAACGTGGTGCCGGCCACGTACTTCATGGTGAAATAGGGCTGTCCGTCCTGCGCGCCGACTTCGTAAACCGGCACGATCGCCGGATGGTCGAGCCGTGCGGCGGCTTCCGCCTCGCTGCGAAAGCGTGCCAGGTCGGCGGCACTGGCCATGTCGGCACGTAACACCATTTTCAGCGCCACGATACGATCAAGGCTGACCTGCCGCGCCTTATAGACGACACCCATCCCGCCGCGTCCCAACTCTTCGTGCAACTCGTAATCGGCAAAGCGCCGCAGGACGGCCGCAGAAACCGCAACTTCGCTGCCGTCTCGCATGTCGAATGCAGGATTGCGTGGCCCATCGAGCGGCGATGCTGGCGGAACGCCCGCCGGGGTATGGTCATGTGTGGCATCGGCGGCCAACGCCCCCGCCCTTGAACGCGATGGCGGATTCGAGGCTGCTGCCGATTGCCTCGCGCCGGCCGCTATGCAATCGGTGACGAGCATCGCCGCCCACAGGGGGCGTAGTTCGTCCGCCAGGTCGGCATTGTCGGCGAGCAGGCGATCGATCGCTGCGTGTTGGCCCCTACGCAAGTGCTCGCCCATCTCGCCTAGCATCTGGGCCAGTCGCTCGTCCCTGTCCGTGGCCGAACCAGCCGGATCAGCGTTCCCAGTTTTGGCTTGCGCGTCGGGAGCGATCGGTCGACCACCGTTCATGGGGATTCCCGCTCGTTGGGCGACTCTTCCAATTCGGCCCGCAGTCGCCGCATCGCGCGCAGATAGCGCATGCCGGCGGCGGGCTCGCTGAGTTCCAAAGCTTGGGCCGCTTGCTGATTCGTGAATTGCTCGAAGTGGCGCATGAGAATGATTTCGCGGTCTGTCTCGTCGAGCGTTTCCAGCGCCGCCTGAAAGCGCAGCTCCAATTCTCGGTGCGTCGCGGCTGCCGCCGGCGTGGGATTACGATCGCGCACGAGTCCTGCCAGATCGAGCGCCGACTGGTCGGCGAATTCCGGCGCGGCCGGACGCTGCTCGCGATCGACGCTCCGCCGCGCTGCGCCGCGGTGACGGCGGTGCGCGTCGATCAAATGGTCGCGTGCCAGATGACGCAGCCAGACCAGAAACGGCATCTTGGCCGTGGCCAGGTAATCGGCCAGCCGCCGATCGGCCTCGACCAACACGTCCTGCACGATATCGCTGGCATCGAGGCGCCCCTGCACGGCCCGGTCCATACGCAGGCCCACCATTCGTCGCAAAGCGTCGCGATGGCGTTCCAACAGGCGATTTCGCGCGGCAGCATCCCCCGCGCCGGCAGCGGCAAGCAACTCTTGAGTTTCAGACGAGTCTGGCCACATTGTTGCAAGTATAATGGAGAAGTCTTAGCGTAGCTGGATTTTGCACGCCTGGGCCGTCCTGGGGAACAGCAGGTTGGCATGACGATACTAAGGGTTTTAACGGGCGATATCCTCGTCGTTGGAAGTCGGCAGCGAGGAACCAGGCCGCCATCGAGCGCCCCGCCGATTGGGCCGTCGAGCCTGATCGGGGCCGTTTTGGTCGCGCTCGCGATATCAACGGTTTCGCAGGCATCGATCACGATCGAGAATGGCAGCCCGGCTGCTGTGACCTGCCGGATTTTTGCTAGGAACGCGTCGACGGGCCGTGACGTCACGATCGCCCAAGGCCAGGCCGAGACGGTGGCCACCGAAACCTCGCTCGATTGCCAGTACCGCAGCGACGGTCGCCAGACTCGCTACTCTTTGCAGCCGGGACGCCGCTATCGATTCGTGAATTCAGCGGGCGGGAAGCTCGAGTTGCGATCCGTAGCGGCCGCCGCACCCGCCCTGAACGGGTCGTCCGCCCGGTCTCCAGCGGCGGGTCAGGCTCATACCAACAAGGCCGCACCCGCGCCCGAACCAGCGCGTCACTGGCAGCACGTCCGCGAGCTCTCCGTCGTCATCGCGGGAGGTAAGGAATATCGCGCGTTCTTCCGCAATGATTGGCAACAGCGGGCTCGAGGTATCGTCGAAGCGGCCGCCGCGCGTTTCGAGCAACAATTTCCGATCCGCTTTACCGTCATCGGTTTTCGCAATTGGGAGTACAAGAAGGCGCCGCAAACCGCCGGCGAGGCCTTCGAGTGGCTGCACAAAGTCGATCAGGGAGAAGCTGATTTAGTGATCGGATTCACGATGGTGCCCTTTCCTGGTCCGCGGGGCGAGATCCGCGGCGTGTCGCAGTATTTTAGCCAGTTTGTCGTGATTCCGGATTGTTGGGGAGAGACCGGCGCGACCACGCGTCTGGTACACGAGTTGTGCCACGTGTTCGGCGCTTTTCACGTAGTGGCCACCGATTCGGTGATGCAACTCGGCTTCGAGCGCACGCCCAAGACGTTCCGCTTTGGCGAGCCGACGGAGCATACCATCGAGCTGGCCAAGGATGTCGATCTGAAGGTGGGAGTCGATAGCCTATCTTCGGAGACGCAAGACAAGATCCGCGAGATCTATCGCGTGCATCATCATCCGCTGGAGGGCGTCGACGAAGATCCCATCGTCGCGGGCTACCGCTACCAGGCGCGCCGCGCCGGCTGGGCCGGCAATACGAAGCTCGGCGAGCAAATGCAAGCCATTGCCGATCGCATGGCGCCGCCGGCCGAGGCACCCACGCCCGATCCCGAGAATTTGCTCAACGAGAAGCCGCAGAAATAAATGACGCGGCGTGGCTGATTTTTACCGCGTCAGACTCTCGGCTATTCCGCACGGCTGGACAAGCCAACCGTCGCACCTCAAGTGTGGCATCCAGCGTGCGACACACCCAGCCGTTGCGCAATGCTCCGTGACACCTGGGACGGCGGGCACAATACGCCGCGCGTCTACGGTTCGCGCACGATCGCGTAGATCAGTTCGTCGGTCGTGCGGCCATCCTTGGTAATGGCGTTGCGCAAGCGTGCCTCGCAGGTGAAACCGGCTTTTTCCAGCACTCGCGCGCTGGCCGGATTCCAAGCGAAAACTCCGGCATACAGCCGGCAGAGATCGAACGTTGCAAAGGCATAGTCGACCGCGGCCCGCACCGCGGCGGTGGCGATGCCACGTCGCCAGTAGTCTTCGCCCAGCCAGTAGCCGATTTCGGCCGTGCGGTGGTAGACGTCGTCTTTCAGCACCAGGCCCAAGCCCCCGACCGGAGCGCCCGCGACGACGATGGCGAAGTTCCGTGGCGGGTCGTACTTGTTGGCTACGGTCAGCCAGCGATCGGCGTCGTCGGCCGTATAGGGGAACGGAAACGCGTCACGCATGTTCTGCGAGACGCGGCGGTTATTGGCCTGCGTCACCAGCGCCGCCGCATCTTCCCATTGCCAGGTGCGAAGCAGGCCATGAGAGAATTCTATGGGCATCGGTCGATTCGCTTTGGCCGGGCGGGATGACGCGATCCGTGGCAAACGCAGGTCCAAATTGCTGCGATCTCTCGGCCAGGTGGCCCAGGTCGCCGGTTCGCACCACCGGTATCTACTGGGACGCCATTTACTGGGGAAGTCAGCGGTGGCCAGCAAGACGCCGCTCAGCAAGGTACTGCTCAACAACGCCCCATTAGCACCCCGCAAAAACGCCCGCCGACGCGAAATTGCGGGTCGGTGCCGGCACTTTCAACGCGGTGGCACTGTAACAGATTTTTCGTGATTTCGCTTAGCCCTATAGACAACCTGATGCGTAGAAAAAGTTGGACATAGGAGGGCCAAGTCATGCCAGACGGAAAACGATCCAGGCGGCACAGTGCGAACAAGGCCAAGCGACTTTGGTATGCCCATTATCGCAGTCTGCGATTTCACCGCCGCTTCGGGCTTGTCGAAATCGATATAGTGCAAATATTGATCGCAGCGTAACCCCCCCCTGTCGATTGATTCAGTTGCGGACAGGGGAGCAACTATCTTGGCCCTATCTCTGTGGGTCCCCAGAACCCGTGCCCTTTTGGCACGGTAGCCGGTGTTTCGGAAGTCGATATTGCCGCGGCCTTTAGCACTTACGTCGGCCGGCGTGGACAAATTGACGTGCATTGCCCTGGGTGATTTGCTACCATCCACGCTTGTTGATGCGTTCGCACGTTCTCCGAGGTACGGGCACGATGCTGAATATCCTAGGTGGCACTCGGCATGTTTGCGGCGGCGTTTCGCGCCGCCAAATGATGCAAATCGGCGGAGCCGGGCTGTTCGGGCTGAGCCTTAGCAAGCTGTGGGCGGCCGAAGCCCAAGCGACACAGGCAGGCGCTGCTGCAACCGCGCCGCCCGCCCGGGCCAAAAGCGTCATTTTCTTGTTTCTGTTTGGCGGTCCCAGCCAGCTAGAGACCTTCGATCTGAAGCCTGCCGCCCCAGCCAAAATTCGCGGACCCTTTCAACCGATCGCGTCCAAGACTCCGGGGTTGCTGATCAGCGAGCATCTGCCGCGCGTAGCGGCCGTGAGCGACAAGCTGTGCGTTATTCGTTCGATGACGCACCCCTACAACGACCACAGCACAGCCGGGCATTACATTCAAACGGGTCATCCCTGGCACCTGCCTATAGGCGGCGGTTTTAACGCGACGGAAAAAGACTGGCCGGCGATGGGCTCGGTCGTCGAGCATGTCGACCAGCATGCGACTGGCGGCCAGCAGCGCGACATTCCCAGCTATGTCTACTTGCCCAACCGCCTGGGGCACATGCAGGAATACAGCACCAAGCTCGATCGGCCTGGCCAATACGCCGGCTGGCTGGGGCGCGGTTACGATGCATTGGCGACCGACATTCGCAAACGGGACGAGAAGGATAATCCTTTCTACCGCGATTGCACGGACGAGGACCTCGATTTCCGCATCAAGGGGCTGGCCGCGGACGGCAGCCTGTCGGTCGATCGCTTGAACCAAAGGCGGACTTTGCTCGAACAGTTCGACGACCAGCGCCGTCGCCTCGATCGCGACGCGTTCGCCACGCCCTACCAGCGCTTTCAGGAGCGGGCGTTATCGCTTGTCACGTCCGAGCGCACGCGGCAAGCACTCGATATTCGCCAAGAGCCGGCCGCATTGCGCGATCGCTATGGCCGGCACTTATTCGGGCAGTCAACGTTGCTGGCTCGGCGGCTGATCGAAGCTGGCTCGCGTTTCGTCACGGTCGCCTGGGATGCCGTCGACGGTTACGGCTGGGACTCGCACATCAACAGTGACGACGTGCGAAAATTCTTGCTGCCCGGGCTCGACTCGGGCCTATCGACGCTGGTTACCGATTTGGACGAGCGCGGTTTGCTCGACGAGACACTGGTCGTATGCGTCGGAGAAATGGGGCGCACACCGGCGGCGACTGGCAACTGGGGGCGCGGGCATTGGAGCACGCTCTTCCCAGCTGTTGTGGCCGGCGGAGGTATTCGCGGCGGCATCGCCTATGGGCAATCGGATAAAGACGCAGCGATGCCGATCCTGCACCCAACCAGCCCCGAGGATTTGGCGGCCACGATCTTTCATGCCCTGGGCATCGACCCTGAAATGCGCGTGGCCGATCCGCAGGGGCGGCCCACACCGCTGGTGGATGGCGGCAAGCCGCTACACGCCCTGTTCGGCTAACGAGCCACTTCGCAGGACTTGCCGGACGCCGCGAGCAGGCACAAGGGCCGCCATGATCGTCGGCTCGGTTGGTCCGGACGCAGCCAAACGATTGACCCTCAGGCCGTTGCGCCCGAAGATAGTTCTTGTCCTTCCTACCCCGGCTTACCCTGCCCATGCCCGAACTCCGCTCGGCGACGTTGCTCCTCACACTATTGCTGGTCGGTGTCCCGCTGCGCGCGGAGGAGCCCGATGCCCAGGAAATCGAATTCTTCGAGACCAATGTGCGGCCCGTCCTGGTGGCTCGCTGCTATAAGTGCCATTCGCACGAGGCCGAGATTCTGCGTGGCGGGCTGTTACTGGACACGCGCGAAGGGTGGGAGGCGGGAGGGGATTCGGGCCGAGCCGTAGTGCCCGGCGACCCTGACGCCAGCCTGCTAGTGAAAGCGGCGCGGTACGACGGCGACGTGCAGATGCCCCCCGACGGCAAGTTGCCCGAACGGGAGATCGCGTCGCTGACGGAATGGGTCAAACGTGGCGCGCCTGATCCGCGCACGGGGCAACCGCCGGCAGCCAGCAAGAAGCGGAAGGCCATCGACATTGAAGAAGGGCGCAAGCATTGGGCCTTTCAACCGCTGCTGAACGCGACGCCGCCGACGGTTGCCGACGCAGGCTGGGGCCGGACGCCAATCGATCGATTCGTCATGGCCCGACTGAACGAGCAGCAGTTAGCGCCCAACCCGATGACGGATCGTCGCACGCTGGTGCGGCGCGCCTATTTCGATTTACTCGGTCTGCCGCCGCAGCCAGAGGAAGTGGAAGCTTTTGTCAATGATCCTGCGAGCGACGCTTACGAGCGGTTGATTGACCGCTTGCTCGAGAATCCACACTATGGCGAACGTTGGGCCCGCCATTGGCTCGACCTGGCGCGCTTTGCCGAGAGCCACGGCTTCGAGCAGGATTACGATCGGCCAGGAGCGTATCACTACCGCGATTTTCTGATCAAGGCGCTGAACCAAGATCTGCCTTACGACACGTTCGTAAAGTGGCAGATTGCCGGTGACGAGTACGAGCCGGAGAATCCGCTGGCGTTGATGGCCACGGGCTACCTGGCCGCTGGCGTCCATAGCACGCAGATCACGAAGAACCAGGTCGAGAAGGAACGCTACGACGAATTGGACGACATGTCGGCGACCATCGGCACATCGCTGTTGGGGCTGACGATCGGCTGCGCACGCTGCCACGACCACAAGTTCGATCCGATTCCGACGGCCGACTATTACCGCCTGCTGTCGACCTTTACCACGGCCGTGCGCAGCGAGGTCGACCTGAACCTCGATCGCGAGAACTTTGAGCGCGCCAAGACGGCCTTCGACAACGAGCATGCCCCGCTAGCCTTGGCACTGGCGGAATACGAGGCCGAACAGTTACCGGGCAAGTTTGACGCCTGGCGCGCGCTACGCGCCGCGATAGGCAACGCGGGCGCGGCAGGAACAGTGGAAGCAGGCAATTCCCAAAACGCGCCGGCTCCGACCGTTTGGCAGATTCTTGATCTGCAAACTTCTAAGTCGGAAGGGGGCGCAACCTTCGCCCTGCAAGACGACGGATCGCTTTTGGTCGGCGGCAAGAACGCCGACGCCGAAACATTTACATTCGTGGCCCGCACTAATCAGACCGGCATCACGTCGTTGCGGGTCGAGGCGCTGCCCGATGCCTCGCTTCCCAAATCAGGTCCCGGCCGGGCTGCGAATGGCAACTTTGCACTTTCTAATATTCAGGTGACCGTTGGGCCTGCGGGTAAAGAAGGGGAAGCAACGCCCGTGAAGCTAAGTGCGGCCCGCGCGACGTTCGAGCAAGCCGGGTTGCCTGTCGCGGCGGCTATCGATGAGGACAAGAAATCGGCCTGGGCCGTCGATGGCCAGATTGGCCAGGTGCACTCCGCGGCGT
The DNA here is from genome assembly GCA_036490175.1 of Pirellulales bacterium. Classification (NCBI taxonomy): domain Bacteria; kingdom Pseudomonadati; phylum Planctomycetota; class Planctomycetia; order Pirellulales; species Pirellulales bacterium. Next base: position 14,909 of record DASXEJ010000031.1, read on the forward strand.
TTGATTTTGCCGCGCCGTTCGGTAACGAAGTCGGGACTGTTTTAACGATCACGCTGAAGTTCGAAAACAACGCCGGGCATGCCATGGGCCGGCCCCGACTGGCGATTACGAATTCACGCACGACACTCGCTCTCGATGCCCCCGCGGTTCGCCAAAACGAGCGCGAAATTGATACGCTGGCAGCGCGTGCCGGAGCCACGCCTGGGGACGAAGCACGTGCGGCGATGCTGCGCTGGTTTGGTCCGCTCGACGAACAGTGGCGAAACCTGTCGCGCGCGGCACTTGAACATGCCGCCAAGGCTCCGCTACCGACGTTGACCAAGGTCATGATTACGAGCGAGGGCTTGCCTGCCATTCGATTGCACACCCAAGGAGACGATTTCCTCAAGGAAACGCACTTCCTCGAGCGGGGTGATTTGAATCGCAAGAAAGAGGTCGTCACGCAGGGTTTTCTCCAGGTCTTAATGACCGCGCCTGAGAAAGAGCAGGCCTGGCAAACCTCGCCGCCGGCGAACTGGCGGACAAGTTACCGACGGCGCACACTGGCTGAATGGATCACCGATCAGCAGCGCGGCGCCGGACATCTGCTGGCGCGAGTGATCGTCAATCGACTGTGGCAACATCATATCGGGCGGGGCATCGTGGTCACGGCGAGCGACTTCGGCACGGCCGGCGAGCGGCCGACGCATCCGGAGTTGCTCGACTACCTGGCCGGCGAACTGATCGCCCATGGCTGGCGATTGAAGCCCCTTCATCGGCTGATTATGACTAGTGCCGTCTATACGCAAGGCGCGCAATCCGACGAGGCACGGTCCAAGATCGATCCCGACGACAAGCTCTGCTGGCGGCGCACGCGACAGCGGCTGGAGGCCGAGACGATTCGCGACGCCATGCTGGCCACCGGTGGGATTCTGGACGAGACGATGTACGGCCCCGGCACGCTGGACGATAACCAGCGGCGGCGGAGCATTTATTTCACCATCAAACGCAGCAAGCTCGTGCCCATGATGATGCTGTTCGACGCCCCGAATGCGTTGCAAGGAATCGGCGCACGGTCCAGCACCACTATCGCGCCGCAGGCGCTGTTGCTGCTGAACAACGGACTGGTGCGCGAAGCAGCCCAACAGCTGGCCGCACGCGCGGCCTCGGCCAATGACGCGACGCCAGCCGACATGGTGCGCCGGGCTTATCTGATCGCCTTGGCTCGGCCGCCGGGCGACGACGAATTGGCGGACGCGACGAGCTTCCTCGACCAGCAGTCTGCCCTCTACACCGCGGAAGGAAAGCCGGCTGCGCGAACGATCGCACTGGCCGACTTCTGCCAGGTGCTGTTGGGATTGAACGAATTTATTTATGTTGATTGAGCGATTCTGCCATGCATGACATTCAGAATCTGATCGCGGCGCCGGCTCCGGTTTATGCCAATCGCCGTGATTTCCTCAGGCGCACCGGCAGCGGCTTCGGC
>DASXEJ010000032.1 GCA_036490175.1 Pirellulales bacterium
TTTGTTTTCGACTGCTTGGAAGCCGAATTCATCGGTGGCGCCATATACGGTGCCCCCTTTGACTCCGCCGCCGGCCAGCCACATAGAAAAGCCGTAGTGATTGTGGTCGCGGCCGTTCACTTTGCCGGCGTTGGCGCCCGCCTGAGGCAACTCGACCGTAGGCGTCCGGCCAAACTCACCGCCCCACATGACCAGCGTCTCGTCGAGCAGGCCGCGCTCCTTCAGATCGCGCAGTAAGGCGGCGATGCCACGGTCGCATTGGCCCGCCAGCTTGCGATGATTGACCTCGATATCGTCGTGATTGTCCCACGGTTGGCCGGCTCCGTGCCAGACTTGCACGAATCGGACACCGCGCTCGATAAGTCGCCGGGCAATCAGCAACTGCCGCGCCTGCACGCCTTCGCCGTAAGCGTCCAGAACGTGTTGCGGCTCGCGCGACACGTCGAAGGCGTCGCTGGCCTCCATTTGCATGCCATAGGCCAGCTCCAGAGAATGGATCCTCGCTTCGAGCGAGGCATCCCCCGCCCGGCGTGCCAAATGGCGGCGATTCAATTCCTGCACCAAATCGAGCTGCCGGCGTTGGTCGTCTCGACCGACCGCCGCGTTGCGGACGTTCTCGACCAGCTTTTCCAGCTCAGTGTGTTGCGTATTGATGTAGGTTCCCTGGTACGCGCCAGGAAGAAATGCCGACTGCCAATTTTCGGCATCTTTGATCGGATAACCACCCGGACACATGGCAATGAAGCCGGGCAAGTTCTGATTCTCGGTTCCCAATCCATAAGTGGTCCAGGAACCAAAGCTGGGCCGCGGCAAACGCGATTCGCCGCAGTTCATCAGCATCAGCGACGGCTCGTGATTCGGCACGTCGGCGTGCATCGAGCGGATGATGGCCATGTCGTCCACGAACTGGGCCGTATGCGGGAACAGTTCGCTGACCTCGGTGCCGCTCTGGCCGTATTTCTGGAACTTGAACGGCGAGGGCAAAGCCGCACCCGTTTTTCGTTCGGTGCGCAGATTCTCGTTCGGCAGCATCTGGCCGGCGTATTTTGCCAATGAGGGCTTGGGATCGAACGTGTCAACGTGCGACGGCCCGCCGTTCGCAAAAATGTGAATCACATGCTTGGCGCGGGCCGTGAATTGTGGTGCCCGCGGCACCATCGGATTGGCATCGCCCCCAGTTGCGCCCAATGCGATTCGCGCCGACCCCGCGGGGTCGACCAGCCCGGCCAGGCCAAGCATGCCAAGACCCAACCCAGAGCGGCGCAGCATCTCGCGCCGCGTGAGCGGCGGCTCACCCACGAGTTGACGATTGTGTCGATCTGCACGAGACATTGCCGTCCTCAATCGATAAACATGAACTCGTTCGCCATCAACAACGCCTGGGCATACTGTTCCCACGGCGACAGCGGAGTGGCTGGATCGGTTGGCACAGGCGCTGCCGCAGTTGGTACAGTTACGGGCGCCACAGTCGCAGGCGGAGCAGAGTCCGCAGGCGTGGCCCCATTCGGCGTGCCCGCGGGCGCGCTGGGGCTCGGCCCAAATCGCGCAACAAAGTCGACGCCCGCTTGCACTTCATCCTGTTCCGCATCACGGGCGAGCGCTGCGCGGTACAACGCCCGGATCTTGGCCGCAGGTTCTGTCGCCGCCAGAACTTCGGTCCGAGCCGCCAAATGCCGCGCCTGCTCTAACACGAACGGCGAGTTCATGGCAAACAGCGCCTGTTGCGGCACCGTGGTGACGGGGCGTTGCGGCATGCTTACGTCGGGGCTGGCAAAATCGAACATGCGAAATACCCCGGGCAGATCCTGGCGGTCGACAAAGGCGTACACCGATCGGCGCACGCTGTAGGGCTGCTGCCAGATGTCGATCGATCGCCCTTCCAAACTGCCGTCCAGCCGACCGGCCGAGACTAACAACGAGTCGCGCATAGCCTCGAAATCGAGCCGCCGCCGGTTGGCCCGCCACAGCAGGCGATTCTCAGGATCAGCGGCGACCCCCTCGGGACGATTATCGCTGGCCTGGGCGTAGGTGTTGGAGAGCATGATCAAACGGTGCAGTCGTTTTAGCGACCAGCCTTCGTCGATCAGCGAACGGGCCAGGTAATCGAGCAATGCTGGATGCGTCGGCGGCTCGCTACGGAGGCCAAAATCACCCGGCGTGCGCACCAGGGGCGCCCCGAAATGATGCATCCAGACGCGATTCGCCATCACGCGGGCGGTGAGCGGATTGTCTGCGCGCGTAATCTCTCGGGCTAGCTCGAGTCGTCCGCTCCCCTGGCTAAAGGGCTTGCCTGGTTCAGTGGCCAAAAACTGCACGAAGCGTCGTGGTACCTCGCGATCGACCCGTGCGGGGTCGCCGCGCAGAAACACGTGCGGATGGTGCGGCGTTGGCGCATCGTTGAGGACCATCGCGCGAGGGGGAGCCGCGGGCGAGTTGACTTTGATTTCATCAACGGATTTACGCAGCTTGCCCAACTCGTTCTGCGTGGCACGATCGAACACGCGGCGGGCTTCGTCGACCGGCACGGCGGGCGGGGCACCGTGTGCGTACAACACCTGGCGCAGCTGCTCGGCGCCGTCGTCGGGAAATCTTTCCGGCGTCTTGGGAGCTTCGGCACCTGCGGCCGGTGGTTGCGGTTGCACGAGCGCCAGCCACGACTTTTCCGTTTCCACGAGCGTGTCGCCGTACACGCGGGCCGCGTCCAGCATGGAATCCGGCACCGTCGCCTTGACGAAGGCAGAACGAATCACGGGATTGATCGGCTTGGCTGGGTCGTCGGACCCGGCGCGTAATCGCTCGACAATGGCCTTGGCCCCTTCGTCGAACTTGTCGCGCGGGAGGGCTGCAAATTCATGCCACAGAGCGAACACCGGCTCGGGCTCGCGCGCGGTTCTTTCGATGTATTGCTTCCAGCGCCGCACGACCTGCGGGCGCAGCTCGTCGGAATTAAACGACAAGTCGGCGTCGTCGGGCAGCGAGTCCTTCATCGTGTCGATGACGACCTGGCAGAGGTAGTCTTTGACCCGACCGCGCAGCTCGTTAAGCATCTCGCGGTATTTCGTGTCGCGAAATTCGTTGAGCGCCTTCTCGCGCTGGGCCAGTTCGGCCACGAACTGTTGATAAGCTTCGCTTTCTTGCGGCTCGCCGATCAAGGGGGGATCGCTTGGCTCGATGCTGCTGGCGAAGACCCCGTAGAGAGAATAGTAATCGTCGGTCGGCAGCGGGTCGTATTTGTGATCATGGCAGCGCGCACAGGTGAGAGTTAATCCCATCACTCCCCGAGTGACCACATCGATGCGATCGTCGATAATGTCGTGAATGTTGTTGCTGAAACGACGACCGACCGTCAAAAAGCCCATTGCCGCCAGATCGCGCCGGTCGGCGACGTTCAGTTGATCCGCAGCCAACTGCTGACGGATGAACTCGTCGTACGGTCGATCTTCGTTAAGCGCACGGATTACGTAATCGCGATAGGTATAGGCATAGGGATACCGACGGTCTTCGGTAAATACATAACCTTTGGTATCTGAATAGCGTGCCACGTCCATCCAGTGCCGGCCCCAACGTTGTCCGTACGCCGGCGAGGCGAGCAAGCCATCGACGGCCTTGGCAAACGCGTCGGCGGCAGGATCATTGACGAACGCCTCGATCTCGGCCACCGTGGCCGGCAGCCCCGTCAGATCGAACGTGGCGCGGCGCAACAATGTGCGGCGATCCGCTGCCGACGACGGGCGGAGCGCGGCTCGATCGAGTTCCGCGCAAATGAAACGGTCGATCGGGTTGACGGTCCAGGCCGGATCGCTCACGTTTGTCGGCGGCTCGGGCCGAACGATCGGTTGGTAGGCCCAATGTGTCGCCTTGGCGCGCGTGGCGCGGGCCTGCATGTCCTCGACCGCGCCGGCCACCTTGGCCCCGCCCCATGGGACACCCATCTTGACCCAGGTGGTGAGCAGCGCCAGCTCCTTGTCTTCGAGCCGGGCCGCCGGAGGCATTTTCACATCGCCGTCGTAACGAACGGCGTGAATCAACGGGCTCTTGTCGGGTTCGCCCGGCACGACGACCAACTCGGCATCACTCCCTTTGAGCAGGGCTTCGCGTGAGTCGAGCCGTAGCCCTGCCTCCTGCTTTTCCGATCCATGGCAGGCCAGGCAGCGGGCGACCAGCATGGGTCGCACCTCGGTCTCGAAGAACCGCTCGGCATCTTCCTGGCTTGGCGTGGCAATCTCGGCGCACGACGCCGCCCGAAGGCTGCAACTAAAGCAGGCAAGGCACAGAGCTAGCGCGCGGACGAACCGCATCTACCTGTTCCTTTTCAGACCTCTCTGCCGCGATGTGATGGCGGACACGAAAGGCGGATCTAGCGGGCGGGGGCCGGCAGGGGGGTATCGCGTCGAAACCGGAGCGCCAGCCGGCGAACCGGCGTCCCAAAACGCATGCCGTGATTTTAATGTGTCTGGGGGGAGCGTGTCAAAGTATCGGTAACCGGTCGCACAGGCCAGCGGGCGCATGGTCGTGCAAGAGCCTCGAGCGGTCAGTAGAATCAAGTCCTCTTTTCTCGGTAGGACCGAGCGATACCGAAGGCCACGAGAATCCTGCCGACGTTGGGTTTCTGCACTCTTGCATGCGAGGGGCACTATGCCGCTGAGCTCCGGTATTGTCCAAGGCCGTTGGCTGTTACTAAACGTTTTGATCTACGCGGTCCCCGCGCTTTGTATCCTGCCCAACGTTGTGTTCGCGGCACCAAAACGCCCGCAAGCGGCCGGGTCGCCCCAGTTCAAAGTAGGCGACCGCGCCATTTGGGAATTTGCCGGCAAAGAACATAAGGGAACCGTCCAATCGATCGACCCGAACACCGGCTGGATCACACTGAAGCTCGATGACGGTGAGTTTGGGGGCACGAAGCTTGGACCGGCCAGCAGGTTCCAAAAAATCGCCAGCAAGAAAGCGAAGACGGTCGGCAACGAGAACCCGTTCGAGACCGTTGAAGAGCGGGCCAGTAAGAGCGGTCCGCGGACCTGGAGCGATCAGAGCGGCAAGTTCAAAATCGAAGGCACGCTCGTCAAACTCGAAAACGACGCAGTGACACTTAAGCGCAAAGACGCCAAAGAAGTCACATTGCCGATCGAAAAGCTTAGCGCCGAGGACCAAGAGTTCCTCAAGGGACCCCGCAGTTCTTCATCCTCGGCAGACGAAGTCGACGAGAGCGAGACGCCGTTCCCCCGCAGCAATGCCGAGGCCAGCGGAGCGCGCCCGATAGATGTTCGCAAGACCTCGCAATGGACCTACGCACCTGATGCCAGGGCGACGAAGGATGTGCCCGCAACTCGCATTGCGCTAGGCCCCAAGACCTTCTTCGAAAAGCCGTTTCAGGTTTTCGTCTCGCCCGAGAATCTCCAGGCAGTGGTCGTGTGGCTCGACGAGTTTCAAGGAAAGAAATCTCGCGTGCAGGTTTGTAATTTGCGGGGCGACAAACTCGAGGAATCGGGAGATTTCGCGCGTGGCCAGGTGCCGATTGCCATGTCGAACGACATGAGCCGCGTGGTGGCCTTCAGTATTGCCAGCCAGGAACGAGACACGCTTTACCTATACGACGTCGCCGGGCACAAGATCACGCCACGCATGAGTTGGGCTCCGCACACTGGGCAAGGGCCGATCAAGCAGAACATTCAATCGGCGCGATTCATCGATAAAGACCATCTGCTCACGATCAATACCGACGGTGCCTATGTACTGTGGGATGTCTCCGGAGACGTCAAGCCGAGGTATCAAATCCCCAAGGCTGCTGGCAAGAAGCCGGCGTTTAGCGCCGGCGGACGATACTTTGCCCTGACGGTCGACGGCGGCATTGTCATCGTCGAAGCGCTAACGGGGAATCGCGCCGGATTTCTGGAGGTCGACGACCACTGGAACGGATTGGTTTCCTTCGATCCCACGGGGCATCAGTTGGCGCTGGTCACAGGCGGGCAGGTGCGCGTGTGGGATTTGACGAAGCGCGAGATCACGTTCGACTTCGCCGGCGGCGCAGGAGGACATGAGCAGCTTGATTGGCCTGACGAAAATACGCTGCTGGTGGATAACAAGATGGTGATCGATGTTCCGCACCGCGTTCAAATCTGGACGTACACAGGCAATCCGGTCGGAACGCTCGTCGGTGACCGATTGCTTTATGTCGAAGCCGACCAGACCTGCCTATTGGCCAGCGGATCTGTGCCAAACGACGAAGCGCGGAACCTCGTAAAATCACTCCAGGGCGACGACCTGCTCAAGATTCAGCCCGGCGGCACTGTCAGCTTGGACGTGCAAATGGCAGGCTTTCAACAGCACCGCGAGAAAGTCCTGGAAGAACTCAAAAAAAGCCTTACCGCCAACGGCAAACAAATCGCCGACGGCAGCAATGTAAAACTCGTAGTGACCGTTAAGCCGGGCGATGTGAAGCAACTCGCTTATCGGACCATGGGCAAAGGCCGCGCCGTCCAACAACACACGGTCGCCACGCAATTGACATCTCTCGCCTATCAAATCGACGGCAAGACCGTTTGGAGCGGCGGCGGCGAGATACTCCCCACGTTTGTCAGATCGGCCAAGGACGAATCGGTCGATGCTGCGATCTCGCGTCAAATCAGCGAAAACGTGGCCGGCTTGGGAAACGCACGCATTCCGAAATACGTGGCCAACCTCCCGCCTGACAAGGTCGCTGGCACGTCTAAGATGCCTTAGCGGCATGGCGCGGTCGGAAGCCCCATTCTAACGAAAAACTCGCTGCTGGGTTACCGCTGTCGCGTCTCGATACACTGCCGACTATGAACAAAGCCGCACGCACTCAATACCGCCAGTTCCAATTCGGGCTAGGAACAATGCTGGCGGCGTTAGTTTTCGTCTCTGCAGGAATGGCATTTCTCCTGGGGTCGACGGGACCATTCCCACACTTTGCCGGAATGACCAGCTTGGCGGGCGCCTCGTTTGGTACGGCCGCCGGCATCATGCTAAATCGCACGTATCGCTTTGCGGCCTATGGGCTGGCACTGGGCTTTTTCTTTGCCCTCTACGCCGCCGCTGTTTAATCACTAGCGGCCAGCCCTTCGCGGCCGTCGAAATGCTTGAGCCAACGCTCCCGCGAACGGCACGGCAAGACGAACCACCAAAAGACGATCGCATTGGAACGGCACTTGTATCGAGCATTCGGCACAAAGTGCTGATCGACACAGCGTCCATTACTCTAGCGCCACGACGCATTGGTCACTTTCATTTCGCGCATTATTGACCAGCGTGCTCACCGGATAAGCGACCATCTCTTCGGCGGGGTAGGGCCGCAACATCGACTGGAGCTTGTCGTACGCCTGAAAATCCGCGTCCAACTACAGATCGTACTCAGCCGGAGGTAGGATCACCGGCATGCGATCGTGGATTTCGGCCATCAACGAGTTCGATTCCGTCGTAATGATCGAACAAGAATCGATCGTTTGGCCGTCGCGGTGCCAATGCTCGGCAAGTCCCGCAAAGGCGAAGGGACGATCGTCCTTCAGCCGCATGAAGAACGGCTGCTTGGCCGATCCCACTTTCTTCCATTCGTAGAATCCATCGGCCAGAACCAGGCAGCGTCTCCGTTTGAAAGCGGATCGGAATGCTGGCTTCGTGGCCACGGTATCGGCGCGGGCATTGATCATTCGACTGCCGATCGAAGGATCGGCAGCCCAAGACGGAATCAACCCCCACCGCAATCGCGTTAGTTGTCGGCCGCCCTGTTGCGGATCAAATCGAACCGCCGCCACTAGCTGGGTGGGCGCAATATTAAATCGCAGTTGCAGATCCGGAGTCGAAATCAGCCCAAAAGCGTCCGCAACGGCGTGGGCCGGAGTTCGCAGCGTGAAGCGACCGCACATGATGGACCTGTTTGCCAACAACTACCAACCGACCGCCGCAGGACACCTCCAACGGCCGTTCAATTGGTTCTTCCCTCGCAGTAAAGTCCCACGAGCGAAAGGTCCGCTGGAAACGACCGCAACCTTGCAGGAATTGCCCTCGCGTCGATCAAGCTCATCACGGTTGGCCACCGTCAGCCGTGTAATCGACGTCACTCCGACGCGTCTTCTTCCTCGTCCTCTTCTTCATCTTCATCGTCGTCCCAGTCGTCATCCTCATCCTCTTCGTCGTCATCGTCGTCGACCTCTTCCCAACCGTCGTCATCGTCTTCGAGATCTTCGTCTTCGTCGTCGTCCTCTTCATCGTCCTCTTCGTCTTCATCTTCATCCAGATCTTCGTCTAGCTCTTCGACCAGTTCACTCAGGGCGCCAAGGCCTTGGTACTGATTTTCGTGCGCGCTCGGGATGGTTCTTCGCGCCATGTCGAACTCGTTATCGATGAAAGTAACGGTCACGTCGCAGGTCTCCTCTATCAATGCCGGGGTAAACGGACTGCTATCATACTGAAAATCGCGGCGAACGTCGTTCGGTCGAAGGGAGATTTTGCGAGAAAAAAAAGACCTGCCAGGAACCTCGTGACCCGCGCGTTGCGAGTCCTCGGCACTGCTTATCCCGCCTGCCCGCCATACCAGCCAGGCTGCCCAAAAGGGCCCACAGGCGACCCACCTGGATAAATTACCCCATTTCATCAGGAGACATTACGCCGAAATGGCCGATGAGAAGATATAGGGATTCAGCGGGACAGAACGTCAAAACAAGGGATGGGCCGATGCGACTCAGGGAGTGGGAAGTGACGATTCAGCAGATTGCCGACGAATCCAACCGTGAGGCCATGGAGGCCGGCAAGCAACGGGTGCTGACCACCTGGCGCGCCAAGCTGGAAAAGGAGCCGACCTCCTTGCAAGCCTTCCAGATCGACGAGATCGTACGCGAGGTACGCCGCCGCATTACCGTGACCAAGACGGCTCCGCTTGCGGCCATCCGCGCCTAAACGTTGCCGGGCACGGGGCATTGTACCACCGGCCTTATGGTCAGCCTGCCCGTGTTCGAGCAGGCCTGCGCAGCGGGTTCGTTTAATCATTGGCAGCAGCTAGCACGCCTGCCGGACGAAGAGCCTGCACCAGCGGATCGGCCTCGGCCGTACAAAAGCCAAGATGGCTGTGCCGGCGCCATCCCTCGGCATACGTGAACCGGCCCGACATCCGTCCGACCTCGCGAGATAGCTCGCGCATCGACGTGATGTAGGAACCCAAGCCTTGGCTTTCGTCGAGCCAACACTGCTGGCTCTCGTGCGCAGCAAGCATGGCAGCCTTCTCTTCGATCACGCCACCGATATCGACAAAGAGGCCTGGTCGCACCGGCGCTCCCAGGGCGTCGCAATTACCGTGCGGCTGCGCGTGATAGATCGTCACCGCTTGATCCACCGCAGGCGTGGGGGGCTCGACGGCGAAGTTAGGCATCCCCCGTGCAAAGGCCGCCGTCACCGCCAGCCGGCAGGTGTTCGTGTGGTCTTCCATGTAATCGATTGGCGAGTGGGTTAGCACGATCTCGGGCGACACCTGGCGCACGATCGCCGCCAATCGGGCCAGGGTCGGGCGGTCGTAGAATATCTCCAGATCATTCGTCAGGCTTTCATGAAACGCGGCGCCAATCAACTGGCAGGCGCGCCGTGCTTCGTCACGGCGCAGCCGGGCGGTGGTCGTGGCGTCGGTAACGCTCGACCCACAACAACCGTTGGCTACGTTCAGATAATGAATCTCATAGCCAGCCGCGCGCAGGTGCAGCAGCGTCCCAGCCATCACGAATTCGATATCATCGGGATGCGCGGCGATGGCAAAAACGCGTCGAGCCATGAGGATTCACCAGCGAAGATATACAGAAGCGGAAAAGTATCACTCGAGTCCAGCGTAGCCCGGGTCCCCCGCCACGATCAACTGTCGCGGCCGACCGCTCCACCACACCATGACCCGACCCGCCAGATGGTCAGCAGTGATCAGTTCTACGACAGCGTCGCAAACCTCGTCGAGCGTCGTCAACACCTCGGGCACATCTTGTTGGCGGCGCTGTGCGGGGGAAAGCGCGTTCCAATACTCCAGCACCTCGGGCACCGCCACCCAATCGGGCACGAGGCAATTGACGCGAATGTTGTCCTTCTCGCCGAGCCAGCCAAGAGTTGTCGTCAGCCGGGTGACGGCCGCCTTGGCCACGTCGTATGTGGGCGAGCCGGAATGCTTACGCCCGTGCCCCAGGGCCGACGTCGAGCCAATATTAACGATCGCCCCGCCGCCACGACTGCGCATGATCGGAATGCAGTAGCGAATCGCGGACATTGCGCCCAGCAGATCGACCGCGACAGGCTGGAACCACCAATCGAGCGGCTCGGTCGGCCGATACGGCGCCGAGGCGTTGTTAACAAGAATATCGACGCCGCCGAACGTGCTGACGGCATAATCGACGAGCGCGCTCACCGCGGCATCAGATGCCATATCGGCGCGGCAAAAGGCGGCGCGACCGCCATCGGCACGGATCATGTGCACCGTCTCAAGGCCCCCCGCTTCATGGATGTCCGAGACCACGACCGAGGCCCCTTCGCGCGCCAGGCGCAGCGCCTCGGCACGTCCCGACCCCAATCCGCCCGAGCCGGTGACAAGGGCCACTTTGCCCTGAATGTTCATTTCGATTGGCCCACAGATGGCAACCAAGAAAGCCGACGCTCGACGCGTTCTCCGACAGCTTTCGTGCGTCCTCTAGTGCATCTCGGCATCGCAGGTGCCGATTCCGCCGCGGTAGAAATTAAATTGCACGTGCGGATGGTCCGCTAACAGCGACATGGGCACGGCACTGTCGGCCAGACGCTTCGAGATCATCAGCGTTGTCAGCCGCAGTCCAAAGGGGTTGTCATGGCAGCCCGCGTGCCAGATCGAAACCTTCTCGGCGCGCCACGTCTCGGCCGGGCCCACGGTGACGGCCTGGGTAGGTACGTTCGTCACAACGCCGCCTCCCGACGTTCGGGCGTTCTGAATGATCGTCATCGGGTGCAGTTCCACAATCCGCGTCGACAGGCGTCGATACTCGGCAGGCGAGGGGGGCTGGTCGCGGTAAGCCCCGTCGCGGCGGGGCGGATCATTGAAGGCCCAATGCTTTACTTCGCCCTGGCCTCCCTGCATGACCAAGCAACGGGCCAAATCGTAGCTGGCCACATACTCGGCAGCGTCGGCCTTGGGAAAATGGATGTTCTTGCGCGGCATGCGCAGCTCGGGCCGGATGCGATTGAAGCACAATTCCATGTCCGCCCGAGCGAACGACATGGGAAAATCCTCAGGCGCTTCGCGCCCCTCGACGACCCATTCGTCCATGCCCCAGAAATGCGCATGCCGCAGGTCCAGTTCCAATTCGTTAACCAATCGCGCCACTAGCGGCAACTGCTCGGTGGGACCGATCGGTCCGCAAATTCCCGCCGGCGCAGCGGCGGTCGCCTGCCGCCAACTGGTGATGTATTCGAGCGCCTCGGCCAGATAGAAATCTTCCAGCGTGTCGTAGAACCGCACGTCAAAACCCGGCCGCGCCAGCGCCAAAAGGTCTTCAGCCGAAAGCCGCGCTGCATCATCGAGAATGGATCGATCCAACGTGGTGTAGTCCCACCAATCAGGACTGATCTTGCTTAACGCGCGGGGTGGCATCGGAAACGGATCCAATCTCGCAAGGTTTTGTGAATTAAAGTCACGGCGCGATCGACTCAATGGCCAGCCCGATTCAAGATGCCTGCAGGGCACGATGGCGTTGTTGCCGCAATAGCCGTTCGTTCGTCGTGGGCTACATTGCAGCATGGTCAACGGAGGTGTGTGGTCAACCGGCCGGCACCGTTTCTATTTCGGCTCGGCAATCGATTCCGCCGGTCCGACGGTGACAGTGGTACTTACCGAGAGCGGATACCGAGCCAGCACCTGCGTGATTTGTTCCCGCGTAACGGAATCCACCGCGTCCAAATCATCCTTGACCGAACGATACTCGTGCCGGTGCAACCAATTGGCGCCGACGTTGAAGAGCCGGCCACGGGGTCGTTCGCTCGATAGCACCACGCGGGCGTTGATCTTGCTCTTGGCTTGATCCAACTCCTCGACGGTCACTCCCTTGGCCTGCACTTCACGGTAGATGTCTAGCACGCTTTGCAGATTTTCGGCCGCGGCTTCCGGCGCGCAGCTGACATAGGTCAGGTACATGCCAGTACCCTGATAGTCGTAATGCCCCACGCTGGCATGCTCGGCCAGGCCAGGGTCGACGAGTGCCCAAAACAATCGGCTCCCGGAGTCGTCTCCCAAGATCGTCGTCAGCAGCTTCGAAGCGAATCGCTCTTCCTGCGTGGCGCTGGGTCCGTTGGCGATCTGAATGGCGTACTGCTGCGTGACCCCCTCCTTTTGCACGCACTCGAACGCATGGCGCGAACGGGCCGGTTCGACGGCGCGCGGCGCCGCCGCGCGGTCCCAGCTACCGCATTGCATCTCGGCCGCTTTTACCAGAGCCTCGAAATCAACCAGGCCCGTAGCCACCAAGGTCAGGTTACTCGGACTGTAACGGCGGCCGAAGTACTCTCGCATCGAGCCGACCGGCAGCTGCCCCACGCTCTCCAACGTCCCGAGCACGCTGTGCCCTAACGGGTGATCGCCAAAATGGATCGCCTTGCACCGATCATCCATGCCGAAAGGGGGCTGATCCTGGTACATCTGGATCTCTTCCAGAATGACTTGCTTTTCGGTGTCGAAGTCGGCTTCGCGCAGCGCCGGCCGCATGATGTCGGCCAACAGTTCCAGAGCCTGCCCCTGGTATTCGGGCAAGACGGCGGCGTAATAGACCGTCTTCTCTTCGCTGGTGAAGGCGTTGTAATGCGCGCCCATCTCGTCGAACTCGCGATTCACGTCATCGGCCGTGCGCCGCGCCGTCCCTTTGAACACCATGTGCTCGAGAAAATGGCTAACGCCTGCCACTTCGGGGCTTTCATCGCGCGAGCCTGTCTTGACGAAGAATCCCAATGACATCGAATGGGCGCGAGGATTACACTCCGCGATAACTTCCAATCCGTTCGGCAGCACGTGCTCACGAAACTCCAACGGGCACCTCCAACGGCTCAGGCCCCAACGTGACTAGGGTAAAATTGTTCGGCGGATGCTCCGCCAGATACGCATTGATGCTCTCTCGCGACAGCCCATCCACTAGTGCCGCCACCTCGTCCAGCGTCCGCACGCGCCCCAGGTAGTACCAATCACGGGCGATGGCCGCACTGCGCGCCGAGGTCGATTCTTGCTGCATCACCAAGGCGCTTTTGATCCGCGCCTTGAGCCGGCCTAGCTCCTCGGTTTGAATCCCCTCGCGGAGGCGCACCAACTCTCCTAGCGTGACGTCGAGCGTTTCCTGCGCCCGCTCAGAACTTGTGCCGGCATAGCACAACACGCCGGCGCGATCGCGCAGCGACTGGTGTGTGGCGTAGACGCTATAGCACAGTCCGCGTTTCTCGCGTACTTCTGTGAACAATCTTGAGCTCATGCCACCGGAAAGCACACCGACAGATCCCCAGGCCTGGAAATAGTTGGCGTCACTATAGGGGACACTGGCGTAGGCGATGCCGATTTGTGTTTGATTCGCGTCCTGCTCCAGATGCTCGTGCTGCTTGCCCGGCTTGCCCACCCCGGGCTCTTCGACAGGCTGGGCCGCCCAATCGCCGTAGAGTTTGCCGATATGGTCGCGCACTTGCGACCACTCGAAATTCCCGGCCACGCCGATAATGGCGCCGTTGGGGCGATAGTTGCCCGCGAAATGTCCGCGAATGTTTGCCAGCTCGATGGCCTCGACGGATTCGACGCGTCCCTGGCTCGGTCGTCCCCACGGCGTGGGAAAATGCCGACGGCGCAGTTCGAGCATCACCTTTTGGGCTGGATCGTCCTCGATAGAATTTAGTTCTCCGAGGACCACGGCCCGGGCAGCCGGCAACTGATCCGCCGGGAAGCGCGGGCGACGCACCAGGTCTGCATAGATGGCCAAGGCCGGAGCCAAGTTGCGCGCCAGCGTCGCCACGCTAAAGCTCGTGTGCGCGTCAGACACCGAGGCGTCGCGCTCGACACCCAGGTTATCCAGATCGGTAACAAACTTCCGGCTATCGCGATCCCCCGCCCCGCGTAGCGCCAGCTCGCACGTCAGAGTGCTGAGGCCGGCGAATTTATCCGGCTCATACGCCGTGCCGGCCGGCACCCGCATCGTGAAGGCCGCGGACTCGACCCCCGCAATCGGCTCGCCCAGCAGTACGAGTCCGTTCTCAAATGTGTGCGCCAGAATGGGGTCGCTCACGCAGTCGTTCCTTTGAGGGCGCTCGCGCGCCCGCTAGTTTTCCGCACCGTGTTGCAAAACGCTCATGCAGCCGAGAATCGCACGAATCGGCGTTCCGACGATCGTCGGAAACGGTAGAGCCTAGCGGCCTTGCTCCGAAATGGCAACCAACCTGGCGCGCTGACGGCCGCACGAAACAATTGAGATCGAAGCACGTTAGCGCACGGCGACCGAGCTGGCTTCGACGGCCTTGTACACAGTCCGCACCTTGTGAAAGCCAAGGCGGCGATAAAGGCGAATGGCGCCTTCGTTCTGCGCGGTCACCTCAAGATATGCGCGACGTAGACCCGCAGCGCGAAAACCGGCCAAGGCGGCCAATAACAGTCCGCGTCCCAATCCCTGACCGCGGTGCTCTGGCGTGGTTCCCAAGTTCTGAATGGCGCCCAGGCCCGAACGATCCCGAATCCCTTGGATGGTGCCGCAATACTCGAGCGGCTGTTCAAAACCGTCGGTCGCCACGAGCCAGGTGGCCCCTGGCAGGAAGCCGTCTTTCTGGCTGATTTCTCGCATCAGTCGCAGGCAACCTTCGTGTTCGCCCAGACAGGGAAACACGTTGGAATCGATGCCGTTGCGGAAGCTTTGATACTTGGCCTCGGCATGCGAGGCAAGCAAATCGGGCCGCCACGGGACGAGCCGGTAGCCAAGCGGTACCTCGGGCGAGGGGATCTCGCGGCTGAGGTCCGTTTCCATCCGAAAGCGCTTGAAATACGTCAGGCCCAACATTCCGCAAGCCCCCGACGTGCCAGCATGATAATGGGTGCTTCCTGTAACAAAGTTCACCCGCCGTTCATCGTATCCCTGGAATCTGGGACGGTCAAATTCCCCTAGTCCGACTGATCAGCCTTTCACCTTCAAACGAGCAGAAATGCGGTTCCAAAGGCTGTCCGTATGCCGATGGTGCGCTGCATGATCCGTATGCCCGGAAGATCCGTCGCAGCGTGGGGACACGGTCACATTTAGCCCTGCTTCGGTTCCTGCGGAGCCTCGCTCGAAAAATGCGCCCTGAGCGAACCATCGACCAATCGGGCCCGATGACTCTGCCGAGGCGCCGGCTCCCGGCGCAACCAAGATGACCCGTACGACGCAAACTCCCCCTAAGGGCCTAATTTTGATTGATCAAAAAAATTATTTCTTGGCATTGAATAATATCCGTAACGGACCCATAATTCTGGGGCGATACGCGGCAGTTTGTGCTGGGCCAGCCCCAGAAACGCAATGACAACCGCAGGGCACCGATTCATGTGGCGCGTTTTATCCCTCGCTCTCGTGGCGCTCGCCGGATTGGGCTGCAACCAGCTCGCTGACATTGGCGAGGGGGAAGGACGTGTACGCATCGTCTGCACCACGGGCCAGGTTGGCGACATGCTGGCGCATATCGGCGGCGACCATGTTGACGTGCGCACCCTGATGGGGCCAGGCGTCGACCCGCACTTGTACAAGGCCACGCCGGGCGACATTCGCCTGCTAAAGAGCGCTAAGGCGATTTTTTACAACGGCCTGCACCTCGAAGGTCGGCTGGCCGAGGTGCTGGAAAAGCTCTCGCGGCGAAAACCAACAATCGCTGTGACCGACGAAATTCGGCAGCATAATCCCGATCGATTGCGCCAGGCGCCCGAGTTCGCGGCCAGCTTCGACCCGCACGTGTGGTTCGATGTCGGACTATGGGCCGACTGTGCCGACTATGCGGCGACACGACTTATGGAAATCGATCCCACGCACGCCAGCGATTACCGCCGCCAGGCGGACGCCTACATCGCCGAGTTGCGCGCGTTGGACGACGAGACACGTCGTCACTTGTCAGAAATCCCCGCGCGGGGGCGCGTCCTTGTGACAGCGCATGATGCATTCGGCTATTTCGGCCGGGCCTACGATATCGAGGTTCACGGCCTGCAAGGAATCAGCACGGCAGACGAAGCGGATCTGGGCGCGATCAACGACCTGGTGAAATTGCTCGTTGCCCGGCAAGTGAAGGCGGTCTTTATCGAATCGAGCGTTCCGTCGAAGAACATTCGCAGCCTGATCCAAGGATGCGAGGCCGCCGGCCATCAGCTCGTTTTGGGCGGAGAGCTGTATTCAGACGCCATGGGACCGGCCGGCACGCCTGAGGGAACCTATATCGGCATGATTGCCTTTAATGTCGACCAGATCGAGAGGGCCTTGCAGTGAAGCGTGACGCCGCCGACCAGACCGCTCCCGCGAGTGCAACGCCTCCGCCAAGGCCGACCCCGGCCGCGCCGCCGCTCGAAATTCATGACATGACGGTGGCCTACCACCGCAAACCAGTGCTGTGGGATATCGACCTGGTTACGCCCGAGGGGCAGTTGATCGGCATCATTGGCCCCAACGGCGCAGGCAAAAGCACCTTGATCAAAGCCGTGCTGGGGCTGACACCGCTGGCCAGTGGCCAGGTGCGCATTTATGGAAAGCCCTACGCCGAGCAACGGCATCTGGTCGGCTATGTACCGCAACGCGAAACAGTCGACTGGGACTTTCCCGTCACCGCTCTCGATGTGGTGATGATGGGCACCTATGGCCGGCTGGGCTGGTTTCGTCGACCCGGCGCGGCCGAGCGCCGTCTGGCCGAAGAGTGCCTCGATAAAGTCGGCATGATTTCCTATGCGCGCCGACAAATTCAGCAGCTTTCTGGCGGGCAGCAACAACGCATCTTCTTGGCGCGGGCGCTCGCGCAAGATGCGCAGATCTATTTCATGGACGAGCCGTTCGCCGGGGTCGACGCGGCCACCGAGCAGGCCATCGTGGCGCTGCTGCAGGCGCTGCGCAATAACGGCAAGACCGTATTCGTTGTCCATCACGAGTTGCAGACCGTGCGCAACTATTTCGATTTCGTGATCCTGCTCAACCTGCGCCTGGTGGCGGCCGGCCCCACGGCCATTGCCTTTACGAAGCAGAATCTGCAACAGACCTATGGCGGCCGCCTGACGATCCTGGACGAAGCGGCCGAAGCTGTACGGCTGGGTGAGGCGCCGCGGTGATCGCGCTCTCGAACACATTGCTGGTCATGCTTGGCACCTCGCTTTTGGGCGCGGTGGCTGGCATCGTCGGCAGCTTTGCGGTGTTGCGTCGCCGAGCACTGGTCGGAGATTTGCTCGCTCACGCGGCGCTGCCGGGACTGTGCCTGGCGTTTCTGGCGCTTAATTATCGACCGGCCAGCGAAGGATGGTTCAGCCCGACCACCTCGGGCAATGGCAACTGGCAATTCACAGCCATGTTGATCGGGGCCTTTGCGACCGGCATTATCGGCGTCGCGCTGGTTACGCTCGTCTGCCGATACTCGCGCACCAAAGAAGACGCGGCCATCGGCATTGTGTTGAGCACGTTCTTCGGCGCCGGCGTAGTGCTGTCGAGTCTGATTCAGAACCTGCCAACCGCCAGCAGCAAGGCCGGCTTGCAGACCTATATTTATGGCCAGGCTGCCGGCATGACGCGCGAAGACGTGTGGTTCATCATCATCATGGCAGCCGCCTGCCTGCTGTTGGTCATGTTGCTGTACAAAGAGTTCCAGGTCTTCAGTTTCGACCCGGGTTTTGCCCGCGCGCAGGGTTGGCCGACACTGGCGCTCGACATGACGATGATGGGGACGCTGGCGCTGGTGACCGTCGTCGGGCTGCCGACAGTGGGTGTGGTGCTGATGGCGGCGATGCTGATCATCCCCGGCGCGGCGGCACGCTTCTGGACCGATCGGCTGGGGCGAATGCTGGTCATCTCAGGCTTGATCGGCGCGGGAGCGGGTATCGGCGGCACGTTGATTTCGGCCGGCACGATCGAAAGCCTGTTGGGATTCGATCCGTTGGCTTTCGGCCATAACACGCGCAACTTGCCGACCGGGCCAGTGATCGTGCTGTGCGGTACGACGCTCTTCGTGATCTCGCTATTGTTCGCGCCGCGCCGCGGGGCCGTGGCGCGGATGTTGCGAACGCTGGGCGTGCGCCGCCGCATCGCCCGCGAAAACTTGCTCCGCTCCTTATATGAATTGAGCGAATCCCGTTTTCCGGACCTGCCCGAGGTTCCCTTAAAGCAATTGGTCGACGAGCGCACTTGGAGCGCAGGCACCGTGCGCCGCCTGGTCGCCTGGGGCAACACGGCAGGCTTAATCGAACGATCCGCGGGCGGCGTGCGCCTGACTTCGGCCGGACGCAAACGTGCCGAGAAGCAGGTGCGCCTGCACCGGCTGTGGGAACTATTTCTGATCTCGGGAGCTGACATCGCCCCGGACCATGTCGACCGCGATGCCGACTCGATCGAGCACTTCCTCACGCCCGAAATCACCGCGGCGCTGGAAGCACAGCTCGGCGCTCAGGGATATCTGCCCCCTGCGAGCGGCGTAGTGCCCGACTCGCCCCACGGGCTGGCCGCAACCATCACGAGCCGGCCCACAGGCCAGGAGCCGGCAAGTGACTGAATGGTTTTCGTCCCTCAACGTGCAAGTCCAAGATGCCGTGCTGGTGATCGGCATTGCCACGCTGACGAATGTCGCCTGCGCGCTGCTCGGCTGCTATTTGGTCCTGCGACGCATGAGTTTGCTGGGGGACGCGTTGTCGCACGCGGTGCTGCCGGGACTGATCGTGGCGTTCATCCTGGCTGGCAGTATGAATATCGTCTACATGTTTGCCGGCGCACTGGCCGTTGGCTTGTTGACCACCTTTCTCACTCAGGCAGTACATCGGCAGGGGAACGTGCCGGCCGATGCGGCCATCGGCGTTGTGTTCACTTCACTTTTTGCGCTGGGTGTGATCCTGATCAAACGATACGGTCAGGGCGTGGATCTCGATCCCGATTGCGTGCTGTATGGTCAGATCGACCTGGTCGAGTTTTATACCGTGTCACTCGGGGGATTCGAAGTTCCACGAGCCCTCGTATCCATCGCCCCGGTGCTGGCACTTAACGTGGCGGTCATACTACTGCTCTGGAAGGAGCTGAAAATCAGCGCCTTCGATCCGGCATTGGCCACCACGATGGGGATCAATGCCGATCGGCTGTTTTATCTGCTGATGGCACTCGTGGCCCTTACGACCGTGGCCTCGTTCGAGCAGGTCGGCTCGATACTGGTGATTGCGATGCTCATCGTACCCGGCGCCACGGCGCAACTGCTGACCGATCGGTTGAGCCGCATGATGCTGATCGCGGCCGGCGTGGGAGTGGTGTCGGCCGTGCTGGGCTACGTGCTGTCGCTGGCGTGGAACGTCTCGGCGGCTGGACCGATGGCCGTCGTTGCTGGCGGCTGTTATGCGGCGGCGGCGCTGGCCTCGCCGCGCTATGGCATTCTAAGCGCTTTGGTGCGCAACGCGCAGACTTCGCTGCGAATCGTTCGCGAGGACTTGTTGGCGATGCTCTATCGCTTAGAGGAATTGCACATCGAGCGTCGCCTCGGCCCTCGCGAAGCCACCCAGGCCGTCGGGGCAGGCGTGCTCGCCGAACTCGGGCTGCGCTCCCTGTTGCGTCGTGGCGAGCTGGCACGTGGCGAGCGCGGCTTGGAACTGACCGAACGCGGACGCCGCCGCGCGGCCGAGCTTGTGCGTTCGCACCGGTTGTGGGAAGCGTACCTGGTCGAGCATCTTGGCCTGGCAGCCGACCATGTCCACGATCCGGCCGAACGGATGGAGCATTTCATCGACGCCCGCCTGCAGGAGCAGATCGTCGCCGACCTCAGCAATGCTCAACAGGACCCCCACGGCCGCGAGATCCCTGCCGGGCCGTAGTGTTCGAAACCGGCCACGCGGCGTGTGCCGGCTCTCGAGAAGGTCAGCTGCGCCCCTTATTGCGGACGCGCGGTTTCGCCACGCGCAGGACCCCGAGGCCAGGGAATTCGTGCAGACCCGACCTTGGATTTCCGCAGATCGCATCCCCTGTCGCAATTTTTTCTGGATATTCTTGAGTTTCCCTTTGAGGGTGGGCGGCCCTCCGCGTCTAACCAAAGTGACGAGCGCCGCAATCGCGCGAGGGAGCAACAAGAGGCGACTCGTGGCCCATTTCTCGGAACTCGATCGGCTGGTGCTGGAACATCTGCCGGCGGCGCTACGCTTTGCCGTACGGATGACCGACGATCGAGACGCGGCCGAGGAGTTGGTCCAAGAGGCGCTCGTGCGCGTGGCCCAGCGGTGGGGAGCCTTCCGCGGCGAGGCCACGTTTCGCACGTGGCTGATTCGAATACTGATCAACGTTTTTCGCGATCAACTCCGGCGGCGGTCGTTAGCCATTGTTTCGCTCGATGAAGAAGAGCATGTCGCGTCCGACCCCAAAGCACGCGAACCGGTCGAGATCGCGGCGACCGGCGAGTTGTGCGAGCGTGTGGCCGTTGCAGTGTCGCGGCTACCACCACGGCAGCGCGAGGTGCTGGTATTGATCGTTTACGAGGAACTTTCCGTCGCTGAGACGGCCGTCCTGGTCGGCATCACCGAACAGAATGTTTATGCCACCCTGTCAGCGGCGCGCGGCCAATTGAAACGGCGATTGGCCCACGATCTCGGCTTTGCGGAAAAGTAAAATGCAATTCGTACAGCCACCCGACGAAAGCGACAACGGACTCGACCGCCTGCTCGGGGAAGCTCGTTGGCCGGAACCGACGTCCGAGCAGTTGACCCGCCTGCGCGGTGGCTGGACCTCGCTACAAACCAGGCGTCGGCGGCGAGGTTATCTGGTGCGCGTTTTGTCGACCCTTGCAGCCAGTCTGCTACTGGCTGCCGGTTTGATCGCATTGCGGGTTCCTAACGCTCTCCAGGCACCCGTCGAGCAGAACGATCAAATCGCAGGTCAAGCATCGACCGCGGAGGACGATGCCGAGTTGGCGCGTTCCGCTATCGCCAACGAGAAAATGGCGGCAAGCAGCGCGGTTCTCGGCCCGGATTCTCATCCGCATGTGGAGAACTCGCGTGTGACGGACACAGATTTGCCGCGTCGCGTGCAATCGCAGGAACCAAGCCTTTACGAGCGTGTGGCGATGATCGGACTGAAGCAATCGTCGCCAAAGACGTTATTGCGAAAGAAATCGCCGCCGCGGCGCATCGCCTCGTCTGCAAGTCGTCCAGATCACACGTTGCTAGTGCCTTCGCCCTTACTACAGCGCGTGCGCGAATGGGTGACACTGATTCCCGCCTCGCTGGACGACGCTGCCCGACAATTCGCGGTCCTCGTGCGTCACGCAGAGCGTTGGCAATGGCAACTCGTCGCCGCGTTCCCGCGGCACGCCGTTCGTTTCGTGTCCCGAGCAACGGTCGCCCGCGCAACGGATAGTGGCCGCGAAATCCCCAGCCCGAGCCCGCATGCCGCGTTCGTCGAAATGGTCGTCCACCAAGGGCGTCCGGCTGACATCGCGAACCTGATTACCCAGGAACCGGATGCCGCTTTGCGCGGTCGCTTGCTGGCGGCCCTGGCGGCGCGCGGCACGGCCGAAGCTGTCGAAGAATATCTGTACTTTGTCATGCGACCGGAGTGCAGCGTCGAAGCTCTCGACGCGCTCGCGGATGTTGCCGAACCACCCGACGGATTGTTTCTGGCATATTTTCGCTCTCCACAGGTCTCGCTGGGACTGGCCGCGGCCTTGGCACTGTCCCGGTCGCGAGATTCGTTGGTCGTCGACATCATGGTGTCCGCCATCGATGACGCCAGTTTGCGTCGACAAGCGCTTGTGGCGTTGCTGCTCAGTCGTGATCCGCGCGCGGCCGTCATTGTGAATGAGGCGCGTGGAAACCTGTATTTGATGGCAAGCGTCCGCGCGGCTGAATTGGAATTACATCAACTGGCTCAAACCCCGTAGAGGACTTTTATCATGCGTACGAATTGGCTTAGGCTTGGCGTGTTAGTGAGCGGCTGCGCCGCAATTGTGTCGAGCGCCGCGACGCGCGCCATCGCTGACGACGAGGAAGAGCAGCAACCGCTGGTGATCCGCGTCTATCGCGTCATCGACCTGGTCGCGCCTGTGCCAAACTATCCGTACGAAGGAACGTTCCTGCCAGGCATGTCGCGGACGACGCCCGGAACAGCAGGCGCGACCGGACTGTACACGAATGCCGCGAACGGGCCTGGTATTGGCATGGGTGGAATGGGGGGCGGAATGATCGGTGGCATGGGAGGTGGAATGGGAGGCGGGATGTTCCGCGTCAACGACGTGTACTTGGCCCAACAGGCCGGCGCCGGGCAATCGCCAGCGGCCGGAGGGGGCGGAGGAGTGGTTGTCGGAGGCGGCGGCGTAGCGGGCGGCGGGGGGATGGGTGGAGGCGGCATGGCCCGCAATATGATGCAAGTCGCTCCGGCAAAATCGAGCATCCGCATCACGATGGGATCATTGATGAATGCCATCACGAGCCTCATCGAACCGGATACGTGGGACGATAACGGAGGACCCGCATCGATTCACCCCGTTGGCGGTGCACTCGGCATCAGCCAGACAGTAGCCACGCACGCCAAGATCGACGACTTCCTCACAGCGCTCCGCCAGGAAAGTGGTACGCTGCGCACCCTGTCGGTTGATGCCCATTGGCTTAAGCTCGACGATGCTCAGCTGGCCAAGCTCCTAGGTGCAGGGGAGAAGAAGCGCGCCACCGCAACCGGCGATATCACGCGCGAGCGTTTGGCCGCGCTACCCGCCGAAACACACGCGGCCACCGGACGAATCGCATGCTTCAGCGGGCAGACCGTCCACGTGATCTCGGGACTGATGGAGACGAAACTGCAGGGGGCGGTCCCCGTAGTAGGCGGGCCCAATGGTGCTGCCTATCAACCGACGATCACGGCGCCGCACCTGGGCACGCTTTTGCAGATTTCGGCCTCGCTACTGCCCGGTGACGAGGCGGCGCTGGTCGACCTGCATAGTTCGGTCACCAACTGGGAAGACGGCGGAGACCCCGTGAAACTCATCGGCGCGGACGACGAGGGAGACGCCGTAGTGCAAATTGATCGGTTGAAATTGGGTGCTCAACAACTGGCGACAAGCCTGCGCGTCGCATTGGGCAAGCCCACCCTGGTCGGTGGCATGTCCGATCCGACGGCCGAAGCGGGCGACGCCCAGAATCTGTATCTGGTAGTCGAAGTAACGGCTTCCGAAGTGAAATCCGCCGACAAGTGAAACGGTAGTCGTCGACTAGCCAGTAGCGCGGCGCTCACCAGCGCGCACTGGCGCCCAACAGCCGCTTCAACAACCCAATCTGGCCGCCGTGCAGCATTTCGTGTCGGGCACACCAGAACAGGCTCCCCAACTTTGTCGTGAACTGCGAGTGGGGCTTGCCGATGGCTGGTTGCGCGAGCGATTCGTCCGAGTATTTCGCTATTTCGTCCCGCACCAAGCTATGAATGCGCTCGAGCGTCGCAAGAATCTTTTCAGGCGCGGGATACTTCGCGGGATCGGGATCGGGGACTGATCCGCGTATGAAAAGAGTCAGAAACTCCGGCGGCACAATTTCCTTGTCCGCAGGCAGCTCGCCCCGTAGCCGCGTCAGTCCCAACAGGTACTGCGCGGCGGACAGGTGCCCGACCTGCCAGGCGATATGAGTTACTCCTTCGGCCGGTTGGCGAAACCAGTCTTTTTGAGAAAAGTCGTCAAGCAAGCTGAGTGAGTAATGACGCGCCGCGTCGATCTCGGTCCACGCTGTATTTCCTTGCGCCATTAAAGAAGCTCCTCGATTTGCTAACCGTTTTAATGAGCTGACCGATGTGGGGCAGAGCAGGGGGGCAGGATCGGAGCGATGCCGCATTGTCGCGCACGTCCGAGCCGTTTCACACCCGCCATGGGCGGCGGGCGTCACCTGGCCACGACGCCCCTCGAATGACGCGATCACTCTGTCCCCGGTTCGCGCCGATTTGCCATCCCCCTTGACCATTTCGAGTGGGGGAGCGAAGGTGATTGTTGACTTTGCCTTACGCACAAGACAACAGTCCCGCCTTCCCCCGCACCGACCCACTTCGTTTGCGCATGTCACTCCTCAAGATAGCCGGCGGCACCGTCTACGACCCAACAAACGGCGTCGATGGTTTGGTGCGGGACATTTGGATCGACGCCGGACGAGTCGTGGCGCCCCCTTCGGACCCGACAGTACGCCCCTCGCGCACGATCGACGCCCGCGGCCTGGTCGTTATGCCTGGCGGCATCGACATGCACTGCCACATCGCGGGCCCGAAGGCCAACATGGCCCGCAAAATGCGTCCCGAGGAAAAGCGTGTCGCGCCGCCCGTGCTGCGCACTCCACTCGGGCGCAGCGGCACGATGGGGAGTGTTCCCAGCACGTTCGCCACCGGATACAAGTACGCCGCGCTTGGCTATACCACGGCTTTCGACGCGGCAGTCCCAGCTCTTTCGGCCCGCCACGCCCATCAGGAACTCGCCGATACGCCCTGTCTCGACAAGGGCTTTTACGTGCTGATGGGAAACAACCATTACATCATGCGCTCGATACAGCGAGGCGAGCACGAACGGGCGCGGGCCTTCATTGGCTGGCTCTTGTCGGCCGCCAAGGGCTATGCCGCCAAGCTGGTCAATCCTGGCGGCGTCGAGGTGTGGAAGAGCCGGCCGTCTGGCAACGTCAGCGCGCTCGATGACGTCGTCGCGCCGTACGGCGTGACGCCACGGCAAATCGTCGAAACCGTGGCCCGCAGCGTCGACGAACTCCGTCTGCCCCATGCGGTACACGTGCATGGCAACAACCTCGGCCTGCCGGGCAATTGGTCGACCACCCTCGAGACGATGCAAGTACTCGAAGGGCATCGTGGTCACATGACCCACATTCAATTCCACAGCTACGGAGGCGGCGGAGGGGACGAGAACACGTTCAATTCCAAGGTCGTGCCGCTGGCCGAATATGTGAACCAGCATCCGAACCTCACCGTCGACGTGGGACAGGTGCTTTTCGGCAAAACCACCAGCATGACCGGAGACGGCCCGCTGGGCTACTTCCTGAGCAAGGTCTACAAGTCGAAGTGGTTCAGCGCCGATACCGAGATGGAAGCCGGCTGCGGCATCACGCCGATCGAATACAAGAACAAAAGCTTGATCCACGCGCTGCAATGGGCCATCGGCCTGGAATGGTATCTACTGGTCGACGACCCGTGGCGTGTGGTGATGAGTACCGATCATCCAAACGGCGGCTCGTTCTTGGCTTACCCACAGATCATTCGTCTGCTGATGGACCGCACCTATCGGCGCGACATGATCCGCCAGGCCCATAAGAGCGTGCGCGAGCGAAGCGTGTTGGCCGATCTCGACCGCGAGTACACGCTGAATGATATCTGCATCATCACCCGCGCCGGACCTGCCAAAATCCTGGGCCTGAAAGACAAAGGGCACCTCGGCGTCGGGGCCGACGGCGACGTCACGATTTACACGCCACACGACAACAAGGAGACCATGTTCGAGCTGCCGCGCTATGTGATCAAAGGCGGTCAGGCAATCGTCGAAGAAGGAGATATCCGCGATCCCGTAATGGGAACGTCGCTCTATGTGTCGCCCACGTACGACATCGACACCGAACGAGATATTGCCGCCTGGTTCGACGAGTTCTATACCATACGCTTCGGCAATTATCCGGTGACGCTCGATTATCTATACGAGGCGCAGTGCGTTCCGTGCCGGACATCGTAATCGCCGCAACGCCGGATGCCTTCAGCAGATGCATTCAGTTACAGCCGAGCGCGCCCCGGACGAGGTCGTCTCAGGGCCGCCGCAGCGTATCCGGGCTTCGTTCGGCGGCGAGTTCCGGCATACCTTCGTCGGGCAGCGCGAAGCCCGCCTCGGTTAGCGCCGCCAGATATTCTTCCGGCCGGTTGAGATTGCGCAGGCTGGCCAGCGTGGGATCGGCGACGCGTAGTTCCTCGGCCGATACCAGCCGAGTTGGCACACGGTCGTAAAGCTCGACCGGACGCAAACGATCCTCGGCCAGCAACGCCTCGATGTGCGGAATAACACGCGTGCGGTACACGGCCAGCAGGGGCTGATGGAACCCATCGACCAGCGGCACGGCAACGTCGTCGCCTTCGAGCAGACGCCACAGACATGAGATAAGTTCTGGCACCAGCAACGGCGCATCACAGCTCGTGACGAAAGCCGCCTCGCTTTCGTCGGACACCGCCGACAGTCCGGCCAACATCCCTTCCAGCGGCCCGCGCCCTTCGTGGCGATCCCGCACAATACGCACGAATCCCGGCAACTCAGGTAGCTCCTGACCCGGTGCCGCCACGACGACAACCGGCCCAGCGACGCTTGAGACGATACGCGCCACACGCGCCAGCAGTGTCTCGGGGCCGAAGGGCAAAGCCAGCTTCGGCCGACCCATCCGCGTACTGCGTCCACCACAGAGAATGATGCTGGCGACCGTCTTCATACTGCGATGCTACTTCGTCGGCACGGCAAATCCCAGGTGATGAGCCGCGTGCATAGCGTGAAAACGGGCCCATTCTTCGCCTGACAAGGGGCCAATCACCGGGTGAGCTGGAAACGGACCTGTGGCCGACGCAAATCGTTCGAGCGCGCGGTCCAGAGACGGCGCTTCGACAAGCGGGTCAAGTCCTTGGGGCGGATCGAACGGTGGCGGCGCGGGGCGCCCATCGGGAAATCGATCCAACGCGAAGAAGCGCTTGTGGATCGCGGTTTGTTCGCTCGTTGCCGGCGGAACATCGGATGCCGGTCGCGCGGTGCTACGAATCGTGATCGCAAGGTGGTGCAGAATCTGCGCCAGCGACCATTTGCCGACGACGGTGTACCCCTCGAGCAGGCGGGCGACCTCCGGCATCACTTCATCAAGAGTCTGAAACGTCAATTGCCGCCGCTCAGGCATGCCCTTCTCCCTTTCGCGTGTACTGTCTGAACTGGCGCACATTCTCGCAGCCATGCCCAAAAGTGCAACATCGTGGCAAATTTGCCAAGCGATCGATGAGATTTCGTGCCTCGTCTACCGCGCGCCGGTAATAAGGGCGCTATGAGAGACCGGGGGTAGCACGGCATCGGAGCTAATAATGCCCCCAAATGAACTTCAGCTGACGGCCGGCGCGTGCAGTGGCGGCACGGCCATGCGCGAGGTGATCGACGTAAGGTGCAAGGCGGCGCCCGTCGGTTGCATCGGCCGACCGCTATGCGACAGCGCTGCCTGGCGCCGTTCACTCTCGGCCCGTTCGGCCGCTAGCGCAATGGCAATGCGGCCATATACACCGCCGTCTCGCTGTGACGAGCTACAAATCGCCGCGTGTTGGGCCAAGCTGCGTTCCGCTCCTTTGAGAGCGTCTGCGCGGCTGTGAGTCAATTGGCTGGACGCTGCTGTCAAACGGCAACAGCCGCAGGTCCAAATGGCCCGGTAAGAAAATCCAACTTTTTCTGCGCGGACCGAGTTGCCGGGCCCGACGGGCATGGGGGCAACCCCCGATGTTGTTCGATTTTGCGACACCACTGCTCCCATTCGATCCATCAAGCGCCCCCGCACTGGCCCAACATTCGGCTTTTGAACGTGCGGCACTGTCTGAGCAAAAGATGGGCCAAAGATCTGGGAGGCAAACCTGGAGAGGGACTTAGACACCGCTTTATAGCGAGCAGCGTCGTGAGAAATGGTTGGGATCGCTCGGTGCTATCGCACGCGTGTGACACGGTCTTGCGCGATCACCCATACCAAGAAATCGTTCAGCATGCGCTGTGCTTCTTCGACGACTTCCGCCGTGGCGAAGGGCTCGCGCTTCAAATCCTTGATTACCGCACGAACGTCGTCCTTGTGCGCCAGTCTACGTAAATCGATCGCGTAGTTCTCCGGAGTATAGACGAGCCTGGCGAGTTCGTTGTTGATGACCCAACTGCGCATGTTGATTTCCTCGAAATCACGACG
>DASXEJ010000033.1 GCA_036490175.1 Pirellulales bacterium
CTTGTTGGGCGCAGGTAGCCATCGTCGACCAGATGCGTTCCAACCACCGCCGGCCCGCTTCGCTCCGCGATCCTTGAGTCACCAAACGATCAATCACCACGAAGCGAATCGCCTGTTCCGCCAGATTGTTCGTCGGCTCGATGCCCGGCGTGGTGATGAATCGCAGATAACTTGTGCCGTGTCGTGCAAAGCGTTCCGCCAAGTTCTGGGCTTCATTCGTGCTGGGCACGCGGTACGTGGCTTGGGCCACCAGTTCGTCGCCCGCATTTTGCAGCTCGACCACGAAGTCATCGGCGGAATACTTGTCGCGGCGATGGATCACCGCGAACATCTCACGCATCGCTTGCTGCACCCGCCGGCCATAGGCCCGATTGCGGGAGTTGGGATGCTCGACCAGAAAGCGGATGTCGCGGAGCAGATGCGCCAAACAGAATTGCACCAGGACGCCAAAGTCGTTCATGTACTTGCGGTAGGCGCTGAAGTAGTCGCACCCGAGCACGCCCTTGAACTCCTCCCCCAACACGTCGACCAACACCTCCGACGACCGCGACGGGTCGATCTTGAACAACGTGAAGCTGGCGGCGCGAAAGCACCAGGTCCACAACCGTTGGGCATATTCCTTGTGCCCCGTCTCGTCGACGTTGAGTACCGCCTGTTGGGTCACGGCGTCCAGCAATTCCTCGTAGGCCCCGTCGAGACTGTCGGCCACTTTGGCACAAACATTGCGCAGGTGCCCGCGACTGACCGTCACGCCCACCACGTCGCGGAGGAATTTGCGGATCGTGGTGAACGAACAATGGCAACCTCCTTTGAGAAAGGCAACCAGCGCGGTCAAGCGGGGACCGATCAGCCCGGCATGGCGAATCGCCGTGGGAATCTCGGCATAGTGAACCTTCTGGCAGCAGGGACAAAAACCGGCGTGCCCACGATGTTCGCTGATCTCGATGGGCGTGGCAACGATTTCCACCTGCTGGACGACGCGCGGCTCGACCTTCCGCGACCGGAGCTCGCCGCCGCAGTCGGGGCAATGCGTCAGACAATAATCGAACGTATGGTCGATTTCGTCGGGAGCAAACCGAGTCCGCTCGTGTCGCGGATGACCGGGCTGCGCTCCGCGTTTCCGTTTGCCGCCATTGGCGACGGCGGGCCGCGGCGGTTTGACCAAGTCACTGGAAGGCGGCTTGGAGGAATTCGCCGAGTTCTTGTTGGCCTTGGCCAACTCGGCTTCCAGAACGGCCAAGCGTTGCTCCAGGCCTTCAACGCGTCGCTGAAGGACTTCGCAATTCGGGCACGGCTTGTCGGCGGGCTGCGTCATAGCGCCGCCAAGTTACCCGATCACCTACAAAACCTCGAATACCGATTTACCCAAAAATCCGTGAACGCTTACAAGATTTGCCCGGACATCTGCATTACGCGCCGGGCCGTCTCCAGAGCCCCCCTCCCTTCAACGACGCGGAGCATAGCGAGAACCTCCGGTGCGGTGATGTCTGCGATCGGCCTTTGGCCCAGCTTCGGAAGGATGTGCTCTTCGAGACGGTTGTGTCCTTCCGGCAAGCGTGAAAAAACGGGTGCCCCTGCGGCCGACAAGGGTGCGGCGGGGAATGCTGGCGAGGGGTCGCGGCAGTTGGAGACGCCGGCGAGTTGCGGTCGGCCCGCAGATGGCGTGAGATTTCCGGTCCGTTTCCAGCCGGTGCCGGGTGCCTCCGCCAGGAATCGACGGCGGGTGATTACGGCCGCTATGTCTTGAAGCGGCTTTGCAGCGATTGAAGTTGCCCCTCGCAGATGAATCCCACGCCGTCACGCTTCGTCATGGCCTCGCACCAGGCCACCACCTCGTCCGATGGCAGGTCGGATTTCTCGAGGATCTGAATGACCGGCATCAAGCATCCCTCGATGTCTTCTGTCATCAACCCCTCGTCGCTCATTTCGACTTGATAGCTGCCCTGCTTCATCAGCTCGAGCGAAAGCTCCATCGCCAGACGCAACTCACCCAGATCGATCAATCGCATCAAGTTGCGTCGGACTTCCTCGTAGGCTTCGTAGTCGTAGGCAAAATTATGGTTGGCGTCGCGCTGATCGAAATCGGTCGCATCGGCGATCGCTTGGCGCGTCGTCGCGGCAAGCTCTTGGGGCGAGGCCTTCAGTTCGATGCGCGCAGCAAGCCGACGGAGAATGACCCGATCCTCGTCCGCCAATTCCACGAGGACTTCAATCAGTTGGCCTTTCGTGCATTTGATCAGAGCCGTGCGGAGCCGCTGCGCGGCATCGGTCTTTTTGGCAACTTTCTTCTCGCG